>URNK01000005.1 GCA_900549195.1 uncultured Collinsella sp. | reverse complement strand
TTCTCGTTCTCGATGCTCGGCTTTGTCTCGACCGGCGTGGATGCCATGGTGGTGATGCCGGCGTTGGCGTTCTCGGGGTCATAGACGACCGTGAGCGAGATGGCGGGCTGCGGCGTCTCGGGCTCCGGCGCCGACTCGGTAGCGTCTTGATCTGCGGGCTCGTCGGACTGATCGTCCTCGGCCTCGTTGCCAAAGACATCGCTGTTTTGGAACGTAGGCGTCTCGGGTTGGTCAGCAGCTTCTTTGGTTGTCGACTTGGGCGCTTCATTGAGCTCCACAGTGGCTTCCTGCTCGGATATGACTTTGGGATCGGTCGTGGCGGCGATTTCGGTTTCGGCTTCTGCCGTTACCTCAATAGCGACTTCGATCTCTGTCTCGGGCTCGGGTTCCGGCGCGGCTTCAACCATGGTTTCTGGCTTGGGACGTTTAACGTGCTTGGGACGCACGGCCTTGAGGTCCTTCTCACCGCGCTTTTTCTTTTTGTAGGACTGCTTAGCGCCCTTGGCTGCCTTGGGCTTGTCCTCGCCCTTGGCAAGGGCGGCATCCCAAGCCTCGTTGGCGATGACGGTGGCATACAGGCGGCCGCCCTTAAAGACGGTCAGCTTAATGCAGTCGTCGAGCTCCTCGAGCAGCTCGCGCGTGGACTCGAAGCCCAGGTCATAAGCGGTCATGTCGCCAGCGGCGAGTGCCTCCTCGACCTGCGTCATAAACGTTTGCTTGCCGCATCCAATCGCATCGCGCAGCAGGCGATACAGATAGATGTGGTTGCCCAGCGAAAGCGTGGGCCTAACTATTGTCTTGCTCATGGCAAATCTCCTCTTTACACATGTAAAGCATCTTACCATCGCATGGCGTTCGCCATGGCGGCGCCCAAGGCAAACGGGCGCGAACCGCTTTCGATTCGCGCCCGTTGTACAGGTCGGTTATCTATGAGAGGCAAATGTGCTTAGTTGCCCGATGCCGTACCTTGGCTCGAGTTGTCAGATGCCGTGCCGGACGCAGTTCCGCTCGAGCTGTTGGTGTTGCTACTGTCTGCTGCACCCGTTCCCGACGTGGTGTCGCTCGTCTGGTCGCCCGTGCTCGGCTGAGAGCCGTCAGTCGTTTGGCTTGAGTCGGTCGTGCCGGACGGCGTGCCACTGTTGGCCGTGGAGGAGTCGGTGCCCTGCGATTGGTTTTGGGTGTTCGAGGACGAATTGGCAGAGGTGGAACTGTCTTGCGTGTCGTCCGCCTGTGCCTGCTGATCTTGCGACTGGGTGTCGCCATTTGCATCGCTCTCGGTCGTGCGCGACGACAGGATTGGCTCGGGACGCTCACCCAGACCCTCACCGGCAGTGGTGATAAGGATGGCGCCGGCGCAGGCGATGACCGCGACGATGGCGATGGCGATCGAGAAGACGATGACCTTCTTTTGCGTCTGGCTGCGCTCGGCTGCCGCCTTGGCGCGCAGGCTGTTGGGGGCGACGCGCGCCGTGGTCGTGCGTCCCGCAACCTGGCGCATCTCCTGCGTGGTCGCGGCGCCACCTAGGTGCTCCTCGACATCGGGCTCAACGGGCTCGTAGGCGCCGGCAGGGTAGTCGACAGCGGCATGCGTGCCCTTGATTGCTTCGGCGCTGGCAGAGATAAAGTGGCGGTAGACCTGCGAGGACACAACAGTGATGACTGAGCTCACAGCGGCACCAATCACCGAGCCGGCAATGCCGATCTTTGAAGCAAGCGCCACGCTCGTGGCGGCGGCTGCGGCGCCGGCGACGATCTGGGGAATGGAAATGTCGTCGAACAGGCCCTTTTTGGGCGCGATGGCCATGGTCTGTCCGATGGAATGGTTTTCGTGAACGCCGTTGTTGAGCGCGGCCGGTGTCATGACGCGCGTGCGCGGCGCGTCGGTGTACTTGGTTGTCATACGGGGTCCTCCCGGTGTAAATCTGCTTCGTTTCATGTAGCCATCAGGGTACCCACCAGATGTGAATCGTACGTGACATTTAACAGATACCATCAACTCATCAATAGCTCACCAAGTTGGTGGGATGCGGTTACACCCGGCGGTTGAACTACAATAGGGCTTGCTAATTGTTGTGAATGGCGTCTACGCACGGGAGCATTCTTATGAATCTTCACCTTTCTCAGTCTGATGGCTTTTTGCGTGTGGCGGCGGCGTCGCCGCGGATTCGCGTGGCCGATGTCGAGGACAATGCCGAGGTTGCGCTGGCGGCTGTTCGCGATGCTGCCGAGCGCGGCGTTCGCGCGCTGGTACTGCCCGAGCTTAACCTGACCGGCTATACCGCGGCCGACCTGTTCCATAACCGCACATTACTGCATGCCTGCGAGACCGCACTGGCACATATTCTCGATGAAACCCGCGAGCTGCCGATTGTCTTTACCATCGGTCTTCCCGTTGCAGTTGCCGAGAATATCTACAACTGCGCCGCCGTGTGCTGCGCGGGCGAGCTTTTGGGCCTCACGGCTAAGAAGTATCTGCCCAACTATGGCGAGTTCTATGAGCGTCGCTGGTTTGCTCCGTCGCCTGCGGATCCCGTGTGGGTTGAATTTGCCGGTCAGGGTCCGGTTCCGCTGGGTTCGGGGCTTGTCTACCGCTGCTGTGATGAGGGTGCCGAGGATATGGTGCTGGGCGTTGAGGTTTGCGAGGACCTGTGGGTACCGGCGCCGCCTTCGACCGAGATGGCGCTTGCCGGTGCGACGGTGATCCTCAATCCGTCGGCTTCGGACGAGATTATCGGCAAGGCGGATTACCGCCGCAGCCTCATTTCCAACCAGAGCGCGCGCCTGTATTGCGCCTATGCCTACGCGGACGCGAGCGAGGGCGAGTCCACGACCGACATGGTCTTTGCGGGCGAGAACCTCGTCTACGAAAACGGCTCCAAGCTCGCCGCGACCAAACTGCTTACCTGCGATATGGCCATCGCCAACGTTGACCTTGACCGCCTGGTTGCTGAACGCCGTCGCTCGACGACATGGACGCGCGCGGACGATGCGCCGGAGGCCGTGACCGTCGAGTTCTCGTTTGAGGGCTCGCTCGCCGAAGAGCCTGTCCTGCGCGATGCGCTCGGCATAGACCGTGTCTTCCCCCGCGCGCCCTTCGTGCCTGCCGACCATGGTGACCTGGCTGAGCGCTGCGAGACCATCCTCGACCTGCAGACCGCGGGCCTCAAGACCCGCCTCGCCCACACAGGTACCAAGGCTGCAGTCATTGGTCTTTCGGGCGGCCTGGACTCCACGCTGGCCCTGCTTGTGACCGTGCGTGCCTTCGATGCACTGGGGCTGCCGCGCACAGGCATCACTGCCGTGTCCATGCCCGGCTTCGGCACGACGCATCGCACCAAGTCGAATGCCGAGTCGCTCGCCCGCGACCTGGGCGTGAGCTTCCGCGAGGTTTCGATCCACGCGGCCGTGGAGCAGCACTTCAAGGACATTGAGCATGATCCGGCTGTCCAAGACGTGACCTACGAGAACAGCCAGGCCCGCGAGCGTACGCAGATTCTGATGGATCTGGCCAACCAGGCTGGCGGTTTTGTCATTGGCACGGGCGACCTGTCGGAGCTGGCGCTCGGCTGGGCTACCTATAACGGCGACCACATGAGCATGTACGCCGTCAACGCGAGCGTGCCCAAGACGCTTGTGCGCCATCTGGTGCGCTATGCCGCCGATGTCTTTGGCGGGCGCATTGCCGAGGTCTTGCTCGATATCCTCGATACGCCGGTGTCCCCCGAGCTTCTGCCGCCCACGGGCGACGGCGAGATTGCACAGAAGACCGAGGATTTGGTGGGCCCGTATGAGCTGCACGACTACTTCCTCTACTACCTGCTGCGTTTTGGCTTTGAGCCGGGCAAGATCTACCGCATGGCGCTCAAGAGCTTCGAGGGCGTCTACGACGCCAAGACCGTCCACACGTGGCTACGTACGTTCTACCGTCGCTTCTTTGCCCAGCAGTTTAAGCGCAGCTGCCTGCCCGATGGTCCCAAGGTGGGTTCGGTGACGCTCAGCCCGCGCGGCGATTGGCGTATGCCGAGTGACGCTAGCTCGCGTCTGTGGCTTGCGCAGATCGACGCGCTCAATCCAGTTGACTAAGGTTGGCTAAATTGAACCAATACGGGGGTTGCAAGCGTTACACTTTTGCAATCTGATGGCCCGTATCGCGCGGCGCTCTTGTCGGAGCGCCGCGTTTTTTATATCGAAAGGTGGCACCATGCAGGCATCGCAGCGTCTCGACCGCTTTGGCGCGGAGGTCTTCGCCTCGCTCAACAACAAGCTTCTCGCGCTGAAGGCTCAGGGCAAGACCATTTACAACATGAGCGTGGGCACGCCCGACTTTAAGCCGTACGACCATGTGGTCGAGGCGCTCACGCAGGCAGCCCAAGATCCCGAGATGTGGAAGTATGCCCTGCGCGACCTGCCCGAACTCAAGCAGGCCGTGTGCGATTACTATGAGCGTCGCTTTGGCGTTTCGGGCATTACGCCGTCTATGGTGCAGTCGTGCAACGGCACGCAGGAGGGGGTGGGCCATTTGGGCCTTGCCCTGCTCGATCCGGGTGACACCATTTTGGTTCCCGATCCGTGCTACCCGGTCTTTGAGGCGGGTGCCAAGATCGCCGATGCCAAGCTCGAATACTATCCGCTGGTTGCCGAGCACAATTACCTGCCCTATGTGGCGGGTATCGATCCCGAGGTTGCCGATCGTGCCAAGTACATGATCGTGTCGCTGCCCGCGAACCCGGTCGGCTCGGTGGGCACGCCCGAGGTCTACGAGGAGATTATCGCCTTTGCCCGCGAGCATGATCTGTTGATCGTCCATGATAACGCGTACTCCGACATCGTGTTTGACGGCGAGCCCGGCGGCAGCTTCTTGCAGTATCCCGGCGCGCTCGAGGTGGGCGTTGAGTTCTTCTCGCTCTCCAAGTCGTTTAACGTCACCGGTGCCCGCATCGGCTTTTTGGTCGGTCGCGAGGATGTGGTCTCTGCCTTTGCCAAGCTGCGCGGCCAGATCGACTTTGGTATGTTCTTCCCGATTCAGAAGGCCGCCATCGCGTGCCTGAACGGTCCGCGCGATGAGGTCGAGGCGCAGCGTCTGAAGTACCAGGAACGCCGCGATGCCCTGTGCGACGGTCTTGAGGGCCTGGGCTGGGAGTGTCCCAACGCGCATGGCTCTATGTTTGTGTGGGCCAAGCTTCCCGGTGGTCGCACCGATTCCATGGCGTTTTGCGAGGAGCTCATGGAGAAGGCCGGCGTTGTGGTGACGCCGGGCGCGAGCTTTGGCCCTTCGGGCGAGGGGCACGTGCGCATGGCGCTGGTCCTGCCGCCCGATCAGATCGCTTTGGCTGTCGAGGCCATTCGCGAGGCGGGCCTGTATTAGAAACCTATTTCGACTCGTCAATAGCTCGAAACCGATTTCGTGCAGTTATTTTACGAATTCTGCAAACAATTTCGGTAAACGGTCGATTTTTGGCTGCGAATAGGAGCATAATCAAAGTCCCGATTGGATGTATTGGGATTACGGCAAGCCGCTCGGGTCGTTCCCGGGCGGCTTGTTTGTGGAGAGAGATGGGAGTTTCTAATGGTTAACGAGAAGAAGGTCGCTATTGTCGGCTGCGGCTTCGTCGGTTCGTCTTCGGCGTTCGCTCTGATGCAGAGCGGTCTGTTCTCCGAGATGGTCCTCATCGACGTGGACAAGAACCGCGCCGAGGGTGAGGCTCTGGATATCGCGCACGGCATGACGTTTGCCGAGCCGATGAAGATCTACGCCGGCGATTATTCCGATGTCGCCGACGCCGCCATGATCGTCGTCACCGCTGGCGCTGCCCAGAAGCCCGGTGAGACCCGCCTGGACCTGGTCAACAAGAACGTCAGCATCTTCAAGTCCATTATTCCCGAGATTAAGAAGTCCGGCTTCGACGGCATTCTGCTAATCGTCTCCAACCCGGTCGATGTTCTGACCTATGCTGCCATCAAGATGTCCGGCCTGCCCGAGGGCCATGTCATCGGCTCCGGCACCGTGCTCGACACTGGCCGTCTGCAGCAGATGCTTGGTGCCCACGTCGAGGTTGACCCGCGCGATGTCCAGGCCTATGTCATGGGCGAGCACGGCGACTCCGAGTTTGTCGCTTGGTCCAGCGCTCAGGTTGCTGGCGTTCCGCTGAACACCTTCTGCGAGCTTCACGGTCATCTGGAGCACGAGGCTGCCGAGAAGCGTATCGCCGAGGACGTCAAGAACTCCGCCTACACCATCATCGAGAAGAAGCACGCCACCTACTACGGCGTCGCCATGGCCGTCAAGCGCATCTGCACCGCTGTCATGCGCGATGAGCAGACCGTTCTGCCCGTTTCCTCGCTCATGGTGGGCGAGTATGGCCTGTCCGATCTGGCTATCTCCATGCCGACGGTCGTTGGCCGCGACGGCGTCGTCTGCCGCGTCCCCGTGCCGCTGAACGATGACGAGCAGCATGAGCTCACCGCCTCCGCCAAGGCCCTCAAGGACATCATCGACAGCGTCGACTTCTCCTGCTAAATCAAGCTTGCTAGAGCGAAAAGCTACAATGAAGGCGTCCGGGTCCACACGGCCCGGGCGCCTTTTTGGTGCAAAGTAACCTGACCCCAATGCACCATAGTTGATGGGAGGGCCATGTCGGATTCGCCTAATTTTTTGACCTATGCCCAGACAGCGTTTGATCCGTTTGAGGAACGGCCGTTCTGCGCGGTGGATAGCCTGGTCTTTGCGTGGTTGTCCTATTTGCGTTTGCCGGGTGATATGGCGGAGCTGACGAACTGGCAGGGCCTAGACGTACGCGAGCTGCTGCGCGCCGAGTGCTACCAAGACATGATTGGCGACCTGTGGGATCCGGAGGGGAGTCGTGCCCTGTTGGAGGCTGTGGCAGCAAGCCCTCGCTACCGTGGCGTTCGTGTTTGCGGCTATCGTAGCGTGAGTGATGCCGAGACAACGGAGCAGTTTGCGGCCATGACGTTCCGATTTCCGGCGGGGTTTAGCTATCTTGCCTTCCGGGGGACCGACAGCACGATTGTGGGCTGGAAAGAGGACTTTAACATGGCGTTCCGGTGTCCTGTGCCGGCCCAGGAATCCGCGGCGCGTTATGTAGACGAGGCGGCGGATGCGATTGACGGGCCGCTTTTGTGCGGAGGTCATTCCAAGGGTGGAAACCTTGCGGTGTACGGTGCGGCGATGTGCCCCGATGTCGCCCGTGAGCGAATCGAACGGGCGTATTCCCATGATGGTCCGGGCTTCGTCGAGGAGTTTCTGAGCGGCAACGCCTTCGCCGATCTATCCGGTCGAATCGACAAGACGCTACCTCGGTCGTCGATCTTTGGCATGATGTTCGAGACACAGGAGGACTATGCCATCGTTGAGAGCACCGAGTTCAGCCTGCTTCAGCATAATCCCTTTAGCTGGGTGGTTGATGGTCGCGACTTCGTGTACTGTGAGCGCCTGTCCGCCGGTGCTCGATACGTTGATGGCTCCATTCGCGAGATGCTGCTTGCGGTGTCGCCTAACGAGCGCGAGCGTTTTGTAGATGCGTTGTTCTCCGTGCTTGAGGCTACGGGTGCTGAGCGGTTTGCGGATATCGCTGGGAATCTGCGCGAGAGCCTGCCCGTGATGCTCCAGGCTGCGCAAGGCTTTGACAAGGATACGCGACGCTTTGTCTCGCAGACTATCGTGGCGATCCTTAAATGCGCACTGTTGCCCAAACGACCCCAGATCGACGTGCCCGCTGCCGGCAAGAGTTTGGCAGAACAGCTCGAGGCTTGGCAGTCCGAGCTCCTGCGCTAGCCATTGATACAAAGCAACCTGTCCCCGATGCGCCAATCTTCGATGCGCCTGGGGCGGGCTCGACCGCTATACTGGTTCGTGCCGAAATCGATCTAGAACGGAATGCCGTATATGAAAATCAATCACGCGATTCTGCATATCCTGGACTTTGACTCTGCCGTCAACGTCATGAGCCAGCGAGAGCTCGATATCGAGAGCCGTACCGTGCGCAACTTCGTGACCACGCATCTGCGCCGCGCACGCACCTCGGCCGACAATAAACGCGCCACGTTTGCCGAGAACTCCGCATTCGGCGGCGAGCTCAAGGGCTATTTCTTTGGTGAGCGTGAGTTCGTGGACCTGTCTCAGCAGATTGCGGAGTTCATCTCTTCCGAACTTACCAAGGCCGAGAAAGCCGAGTCCACTGACGTGCTTGTGGCGGACTTTGATGACGATGAGGATGCCCGCTGGTTTGCCGTGATGCTGCTGGGCTCCAAGCAGGCTTTTATGCACGAGGTAGGTCGCGAAGAGGGCGAGGTGCGCAACGACATTGCGCGCCACTACGCCATTCTGCCGAATCCCTCGCAAAAGGTGCCGAGCTATGCAATCGTGCGTGCAAGCACCATGGAGATCGGCTATGTGGACAAGAAACGCAAGATCGCCGGCGAGGACCGTATGCTTATCCCCGATGGCCTGCTGCAGTGCGACACGGGCGTATCGGGCAAGGAGGTCATCGACACCGTGACGCGTGTGGTCGAGGAAGTCGCCGAGGAGCACGGTGCCAATACGGCCGTAGCGCTCGCCAAGGTTAAGGCTGCTGTTGCCGAGAAGGTCGAGGATGACGAGGAGCTGCCGCCTTGGGATATCGTCGACGAGGTCTTTGAGGACGAGCCGGTCATCAAGGAGAGCGTGCGCGCGGCACTGACCGAGGAGAAGGTGCCTGAGCGTGTGCCCGTGGAGCGCAAGCAGGTCGAACGCGCGGCGGTGCGCAATCATAAGATCCGTACCGACACGGGTATCGAGATCAGCTTCCCGGCCGAGATGGGCTCGAACTCCGAGTACATCGAGTTTGTCAACGAACCCAACGGCCTTATCTCCATCGAGCTCAAAAACATCGGCAGCATCGAGAACCGATAAGGCTTTTTGCTTTTGAATAAAAGTCTGGATTATATTTTGAAGTATACTTTGAAATATAATCCAGATTATTTTTTGGAGGCCAAAATGTCCCCACTTGTTCTGGAAAAACCGGTGTTTACAAAAGACCAGGTTGTTTCTGCTACCGAAGCAAGCAAGTCCTTATCCGCCATTCGTAAACGCGCAAAACGCGCGCCTCAGTTCATTGCTGATCATAATGATATCGATACCGTGATTATCGACTATGCTGCCTATGAGGAAATGTACGGCGCGCTGCAGTATCTGCGTGAACTTGAGATAAATCGCATCGCTGCGGATCGAGTCAAGCATGGTCCGCATGAGTTTGTTCCGTTTGAGGATGCCTTAACTGCCGAGGAGCTCGCGGAGCTTGAGTCGATGGATCCGGACGCGATTCCCGACGAGGATCTTTTCGAATGAGCGGGCATTTTGTTGTCGGCTTTTTGAATCGAGACGTCGAGAAGGAATATCAAAAACTAGATGGATCCCAGCGCAGGCTCGTCCGTATTGCCGTCGCAAAATTAAAGACGCGCGCTGATGAAATCGGAACGCCGCTTCACGGCGAGCTCGCCGGCTGCAAAAAGATTAAATGGCGGAATGCGGGACTCAGAATGGTTTTCCGAATCCGAGAGGACGGAATGGTTGAGATTGCCGAGATCGTGGCAATAGGGCGGCGCGATCGTTCCGAGGTCTATAAGACGGCCGTAGGGCGCCTGTCAAAGCAATCCGCCATGGTTGAATACGACGGAACCCTGAGATGATGAAGGCCGAAGCCTCGGACGAGGGCTTCGGCTTTTTTACTTGGGGCTTAATTACGCTACTGGTTGAGCATAAGTCAGACACTATGACCCAATCCAGGGGCACGGAAACGACAGGAGCCCCCGCTCGTGACCGCGGGTCGGGGCTGCGACAATGTTGTTGAAGTGCCAGAGGCGCAGCCGCGCCGCAACGAGGTTGGGAGGCTCCCATGCCAAAGTATTCTACCGCGTTCGGGATGGACGTCCACCTGAGGTCGACCACCGTCTGCGCCCTCGACGCGGACACCGGCGAGGCCGTGACGAGGAGGTTCCGCGGCAACCCCTGGGGCGAGGTCGCGGAGTGGATGTCGGGCTTCCCCGGCCCGTCGCTCGCCGCCTACGAGAGCGGCTACCTCGGCTTCGCCCCGCAGAGGGAGCTCTCCGGGCTCGGCGTCGACTGCGTCGTCGCGGCCGTCTCCAAGGTCCCGAGGTCGGCGGCAGACCTCTCGTCCAAGAACGACCGCAACGACGCGGCCAGGATGGCCAAGGCGATACTGTCGCACGACATCACCCCGGTATGGGTGCCGTCCCCCGAGATCGAGGGGCTCAGGGACCTCGCCGGGGCCCACGACGCGGCGACCGCGAGGCTCGCGGCGGCAAAGCAGCGGCTCCTGGCGTTCCTGGCCCGCCGTGGCTACGCCTACGGCGGCACGACGCCGGCCGGAAACCCCCGGAGGTACTGGACGTACGACTTCCTCAGGTGGCTCGACAAGGTCCGGCCCGCCGACGACGGTGTTAGCGTCAATCTATTTTTCACCAGTTTCGCTAAACAGGCGCACCGTTCGCGCAAAGGCGGTTTCACCGGTTGCGCTAACGTATTTTCACCGATTCCGGTCACGGCTTGACGGGCCCGTCCCTCGGCAGGTCCTTCAGCCTGTAGGACCTGCCGGTTATCTTGACCAGGTGGCAGTGGTGGCACACCCTGTCCGCGATCGCGCTCGCCGCCACGTCGTCCCCGAACACCCTGCCCCAGCCGCTGATCCCCACGTTGGTGGTGATGATCGTCGAGCGCTGCTCGTAGCGCGTCGATATCAGCTGGAACAGCAGGTCCGCGCCCGCGCTGCCGACGTCGAGGTAGCCGAGCTCGTCGATGATCAGCAGCCTCGAGTGGGCGTAGTACTTGAGCCTCTTCTTGAGGATGCCGCGCGACGAGGCGTCCTCCAGGTCCTCGACGAGCCGGGCGCAGTCCACGAACCTGACCTCGCGCCCCGCCCTGACGGCCTCGATGCCCAGCGCGACGGCGAGGTGCGTCTTGCCCACGCCGGGGCTCCCCACGAGCAGGACGTTCTCGGCCCGCTCGACGAACCTCAGGGTCGCGAGCTCCTCGATCTCGGCGCGCGGGACCGACGGCTGGAAGTCCCAGTCGAAGTCCGCCAGCCCCTTGACGTAGGGGAACCCCGACGACCGTATGCGCTGGTTGGTGATCCTGACCTCCCGGGCGGCGACCTCGACGCGCGTCATCTCCTCGAGGGCGGAGGCGAAGCCCCGCTCGCCCGCGGCGACCATCCTCACGTAGTCGGGCAGGGACGCCGCCATCTCGTGCAGCCCGAGCGCGGAGAGGTTCGCCTGCGCCCTGATCGAGGGGCTGCCCTCCGCGACGGCGCCCATCACGCCCCTCCGAGCGAGTCGAGCAGCGCGAGGTTGGCGCGCGCGGCCTCGGCGATGTCCGCGTCGGCCAGGCCCCGCTTCCCCTCGAGGGCCTGCCCGTAGTGGTCGGGGTCGTAGTTGATGGGCCTCGACGGCCCGGACGCGGCGTCGTGGACGGCGACCTCCTCGCCGGCCATCCTCACCACGACCTGGCCGCCGGGCATCGCCACGACGCTCACGCGCCGGCCGATGCAGCGCCTGGGCACGGACCACTCCCTGCCGGCGGCCCTGACGAGCATGGTCGGCGGGACGGTCTGGACGCTCACGTCGCCCACCATCGACTCGAGGAGCCGGAGGTTCCCGATGGGCCGCAGGCTCTCCTTCTCCCGCATGAACAGCGCGTCGGGCGGCAGGCCGGTGGTGCGGTTCGGCTCCGAGTTTGCCTGGGCCTCGACCCGGGCCACCGCCTCGGCGAGGCCGCTCCACCCGGTGAACTCGCCGCCGTAGGCGAGCAGGCGGTTCAGGAAGCGGTTGGCCGACTCGTCCTTGCCCTTGGTCTGCGGCGAGCGCGGCGCGCAGAGCCTGAGCTCGAAGCCGGCCTCCCGCGCGAACCGCCACGCCCTCTCCTGCCTGGTCCTCCTGCGGCCCGAGACGGTCACCAGGCACGACATGTTGTCCGTGATGCACTCCTCCGGGACGCCGCCGAGGCGGGTGAAGGTGGCGAGCAGGCAGGACAGCAGGTCGTCGAGCGTGCGGCTCCTGACCGGTATGAAGCGGTGCTTCCGGGAGTAGCCGAGCGTCGCGGTGAACACGCTGAACTCGAAGACCTCGCCCTCCGAGTCGACGAGCCTCATGCCCTCCTTCCAGTCGAACTGCAGCTGCCTGCCCGGGGGCGTCTCGAACCGCGGGTGCGGCTCGCGGCCGCCCGCGCCCCCGAAGGGCACGTCGTGCGCGCGGCACCACGCGGTGAAGGCGCCGTACCCGGGCAGCCCCTCCCCGCGGCCCTCGCGCAGGAACGCGTAGACGGCCATCTTGGTCATCCCGGGCAGCTGGGCCTTCGAGCGGATCACCTCCTCGAGCGGGTCGAAGGCGCTGCCCCTCGCGGACCTCCCGTCGGCGGCGGACTCGCCCTCCCGCCAGTACTTGGCGACCGTGTGCCGGTCCATGCCGTGCCTCCTCGCGATCTCGCTGAAGTTCGGCTTCGCGCCGGACCCCCTGTAGACGTTCAGCTCTCCCATTACGTTTCGCTCCATATCCCGCTCCTCCCGGGTCGGATACCCGATCGGAGCATAGTTCCGTTAGCGCAGTTGGTGAAAGTACGTTAGCGGGGTCGGCGAAAGCGCATTAGCGCATTCGGCGAGATGCGTTTGCGAAAGTGGTCAATTTTAGATTAGCGCTAACACGCGTGCCTGCTCACCGTGCCCGGCATCGGCCCGAGGACCGCGGCGCAGCTCGCGGTGTCGGTCGACATCGGGAGGTTCCCGGACCACGACCACCTGGCCTCGTACTGCGGCATAGCCCCGAGGGTGAGGAGCTCCGGCACGTCGGTGAGGTCGGTCAGGGCGTCCAGGCGCGGCGACGCGAGGCTCAAGTCCCTGCTGATCTTCTCGTGCAACAGCCTGGTGAGGTCCTCGGGGCGCTACGGCGAGTACTACCGGGCCTGCAGGGCGCGAGGCATGGGGCACGGGCGGGCGCTCAAGGCCGTCGCGAGGAAGCGGCTCAGGGCGATATACGCCGTGATGCGCGACCGGGTGCCCTACCGGGAGTAGCCCCGACGGTTGACAAAACTATAGGAACACCCAATGACTAGGCGATTAGGAGTATCATCGTCTGCGCAAATAAGCACAAAAGAGCATGTTAGAGATTGAGAGCGTATGGCTGACACCGTATCTAAGCACATTGACATGACCACCGGATCGCTGTGGCGCAATGTTCCCCTGTTCGCCTTCCCTGTGGCCGCCACGAGCATCTTGGAGCAACTGTCGAACCTCATCGCCACGGTCATCATCGGTAACTTCTCGGGCGACCAGGGAACCCTCGCCATGGCGGCGGTCGGCTCCAATGTTCCGCTTACCAGTCTTATGCTCAACCTGTTTATTGGCATGTCGCTTGGCTCCAACGTGGTCATCGCCAACGCTATCGGCCGCAACGATCAGAACATGGTCAAACGCGCCGTCCACACCTCGATTCTTATGGCACTTGTGGGCTTTGTCGTCATCGCACTGGGCGAGATCTTTGCCGAGCCCATGCTCGCCGCGCTCAACGTTCCCGCCGAAACCATGCCGCTCGCTTCGCTCTACCTACGCGTCTTTTTGCTCAGCATGCCCTCGATCTTGCTTTACAACTTTGAGGCCGCGATCTTCCGCTCCGTCGGCATCACCCGCATGCCGCTGCAGGCGCTTGCCGTGTCCACCGTCCTCAACATTGGCCTGGACCTCATCTTTGTCCCCGTACTCCACTGGGGCGTCGCGGGCGTCGCCATCGCCACCGCCATCGCCCACACCGTCAGCGCCGCTACGCTCTTTATCAGCCTGCTCAAGACCGACTCCGTCGTCCGCGTCACCCCGCGCGACCTGGCTATCGACCCCGTCGCCCTCAAGCGCATCGTCAAGATCGGCCTGCCCGCCGGCATCCAGAGCGCCGTCTTTGCCGTCGCCAACATCATCATCCAGTCTGCTATCAACAGCCTGGGCACCGAGGTCATGGCGGCATCGAGCGCCGCTATGAGCTTGGAGTACGTATGCTACAACCTGCTCAACAGCTTTAGCCAGGCTTGCACCACCTTTGTGGGACAAAACCACGGTGCCCGCCAGATCGACCGCTGCACCAAAACGCTCAAGGTCTGCCTGGTCGAAGGCGGTATCGTTGCACTCACCACGATCATCGTTATTGTCGGCCTGGGGCGTGAGATCTTGTCGCTGTTCAACAGCGATCCCAACATCGTCTCGATCGGCTATATCCGCGTGTGTTCGATCTTCCCGGCGTACGCCTTTAGCATGTTCTACGAAAACATGTCCGGCTACCTACGCGGCTTTGGCATCTCGCTCACGCCCGCCCTCATCACCATGATCTGCGTCTGCGGCATCCGCTTCTATTGGGTGTTCTGCGTGTTCCCGCACTTCCGCACCTTTGCGAACATCATGATGGTCTACCCCATCAGCCTGGGCACCACGGCGTTCTTTATGGTCGTGGCGGTACTACTTTGCCACCCGGCACGCACCTATCGCGCCACCCAAGCCAAAGCGACAGCCCGCTAGACACCGCACTCAACGCCACGCCAGTCATTAATTGACAATATGCGAGCTCATATAGTCGATAAAGTGCCTCGTGGCGATAGGCATGGTATCCCAGCTGCGCCAAGCTGCCACTACGTCGCGCGAGGGAGCATGCACGATGGGTCGCACACGAATATCGGCTCGCATGCCCTCCACAGTACGACGGTAGAGCATGCTCACGCCTAGGCCCTCCTCCACCATCGCCATGATGGTGTAGTCGTCAGTCACCTCACTCGTCACGTGCGGCGACAGCCCATGTGTCGCAAATGCATCGAGCACCAGGCTCTGTTCGCCCTCATCCAGCAGCACAAAGGGCTCGGACGCCAGGTCGGCGAGCGTCACCTTTTCCTTTGCCGCCAGCGGATGCGCAGCCGGCAGCAGCGCCACCAACTCGTCGTGATAGACCACACGCTTCTCGAGGCCTGCGGTAAACCCGCGCGCCGTAAAGCAAAAATCCACCACGCCGTCGTGCACCCACTGAGCGTTGCGCGTGTAATCGCCCTGCTTGAGGGTAAAGCGTACGCCCGGGTGCAGCGTACCAAAGTCGCGGATCACACGCGGCAGCACGGTACGGCTCACGTTGGTAAACGTCGCGATGCGAATATCGGTCGACGAAAGCCCCAGCAGCTCCTGGCGCTTGCCCTCGAGCTCGACCTCGGCGGTCACAATCTGGCGCAGGTACGGCAGATATTGTTTACCGTCGCGCGTAAGCGAAACGCCCTGCTTACCGCGCTCGATAAGTGTGGTGCCCAGCTCGCGCTCGAGCGCCTTGACGGCCTGGCTCACCGCACTTTGCGTATAGCCCAACTCGTCCGCCGCGGCCTTAAGACTGCCGCGATCGACCACCATACAAACAATCTGATACCGCGATGCCATCGTGCCTCCACATCAATGCAGCCGTAAAACGTTTTGCCAGCGCTTTTCGCACCTACTTTAGCATTTCTTAATCATACTGAAGATACATTCGCTTTACTACATCCACATCTGGGAGCAGAATCCTTTTTACGAAACCATTCTGTAACAAAAGGAGTCCCATGGATCGCAAAAAAGCAATCGCGCTCTCATTTTCCGTTCCTGTCGCATGGGGCTTTTCGTACCCCCTTATGAAGATCGGCATGGACAGCATGAACGCCACGAGCATCGTTGCGCTGCGCTGCATCATCGCCTTTGCGGCTTGCCTGCTGCTCTTCCACAAGCACGCGTTGCGCATCAACCGTGACCTTATGGTCCGCGCCGCCATCATCGGCGCCATTATGGCAACCGAGCTCACCTGCATGTGCCTGGGCTCCAGCCTCACCTCCGCCTCCACCGCCGGCTTTTTGCAGAGCCTGACGGTCGTGATCGTGCCGTTTGCCAACGCCGCCCTGCTGCGTCGTGCCCCCGAGCGCAAAGTGCTCATCGGCACCGCCATCGTCACCTGCGGCATGCTGCTGCTCTCGGGCGCCGACTTCACCAGCCTGAACCCGGGCGCGCTCATCATGCTGCTCTCGGCCTTTATCTATGCCAGCCACATTATCGTGGCCAAGCGCTTTGTCGAAGAAGTCGATCCGCTTGCTCTGGGCGTTTGGCAGCTGGGCTTCGGCGGCTTATTCTCGGGTATCGCCGCATTCACCTTTGGCGGTTTCACGCTTCCCGGCACGCCTAGCGAGATTGTCGTTGTCGTCGCGCTCGCACTCATCTGCTCTGCCTATGGCTTTATCACCCAAACGCTCGTGCAGCCCCACGTGCCTGCCGAGACCACCGGCTTCGCCTTCTCGCTCGAGCCGGTATGCTCCGCCGTCTTCTCGTTCTTCCTGGTCGGCGAGGTCCTCAGCCCCATCGCCTTCATTGGCGCCGCCCTCATCCTCACCGGCGTCATGGTGGCAACCGTCGAACTTCCGCACCTTCGCGCACATGGACAGGCTCGCATGGCAGGAGCGCCCGAGCACGTCTCGTAGACCCCACTCCTTATGCAGCCGTGGCATAAAGGCAACCGGTGCGCCTTTACAATAGATGTCAACAGAGCATCTGACGTAAAGGAGCCCCATGGACGCCGCGACCCGCGACCGCAACATAGCAACTTGGTTGGGCGATGCGCCGCAGCCGGTACGTGACACTACGAACCAACTGCTCGAGCGCATCGCCCTTTTGCGTGCCGAGCAAACCATCTACCCGGCACAAGACGACATCCTCAATGCCCTCGCCTACACGCCGGCCGACCAGGTCAAGGTTGTCATCTTGGGTCAAGACCCCTATCACGGACCCAACCAGGCCATGGGACTGTCGTTCTCGGTCCCAGCGACGCAAACCAAGTTGCCGCCAAGCCTGCGCAACATCTATAAGGAGCTCAAAGCCGATCTGGGCTGCCCCATCCCCGCCACGGGAGACCTAACCCCATGGGCACTGCAGGGCGTCCTGCTCCTCAACACTACGCTCACCGTGCGCGAGCATGCCGCGAACTCGCACGCCAAGCTGGGCTGGAGCGCGCTCACCGACTACGTTATCGAACGCTGCTGCCAGCTGCCCCAGCCGGTCGTCTTTTTGGCATGGGGCCGCTTTGCCCAGCAGATGGTCGAAGGCAAGCTCGCCGCGACCGGCGCGGGCAAGGCAACCGGCAAGTTCTGCCTGGCCTCCACGCACCCCTCGCCGCTTTCGGCCAACCGTGCCACGGCAGAACTCCCCGCTTTTATGGGATCGCGCCCCTTCTCGGCAGCCAATCGGCTACTCGAGCAGCACGGCTCGACCCCCGTCAACTGGACTTGCCTCGGCTAAAAATCGATACATCAAAAACGCGCCCGACGGCTTTCCATCGGGCGCGTTTCCTATTCGGGCCAAATAAATTGTGTGCGGCCGGCCTCTCCGCCATCGATCAGCAGGCTCTGCCCGGTCATAAACCGGTTGGTCACGCCCACAAAGTAGATCCACTCGGCGATCTCTTGGGCAGTGGCCCAGCGCTTAAGCGGCGTGAGCTCCATAATCTGGTTCCACAGGTGCTCGTCTTCCATCACACAACGGTTGAGCGGCGTGATAACGCCACCCGGGTCCACACTGTTGGCGACGGCCTGCGGCGCCAGACGGTTTGCAAGGTTCTTGGTGTAGGCGATAACGCCACCCTTGCTGGCGGCATAGGCGGGAAACTCCGATCCCGTATGCCCGCTCGCCGACCCCACATTGACCACGGATTTGATAGCCGGCGCAGGCTTGGCGGCAAGCCCCTCCCCCACAAAGGCGTAGTGCTCGGTCACGTTGATGGTGCCACGCAGGTTGGCAGCAATATCGTCGGCCGAATCCTGCGTACCGGCAACGTTCACGATTACCTGGGGTTCAAGATCGCCTGGAAACGAGTCCGGCTCGCGTACATCAACGATCAGATGGCGGTAGCGCTCGTGTTCGATCGCCGCCGGCAGCAGATCAAAGCCCACGACCTCGTGGCCCTCGTCCAAAAAGCGCTGCACGCACGCGGCTCCGATACCGCCCGAAGCGCCCGTGATCAAAACCCGCATACTTGCTCCTTAGGCGGTTGCGTGGCGCTCGAGGTACTCGGAACCCACATTCTCGCGCTCCCAGCCGCGCACGACCTTGTAGCCCACGGGGCTCAGGAAGACCTCGCACAGCAGCTCGGCGACAGCGCCGGTCAGCGAGCACATAAGGACCTGCACCCAGGTCCAACCAAAGAACGTGTGGCTCACCACAATGGCAAAGACCAGGTTGTCGATAAACTGGCCAACACCCGTGGACACATAGGAGCGGAAGGCGAAGCTCGCAAAATTATTCTTTTTGAGCATGCGGCCGAGCGACTGGTTGAGCGTGGAGTTAACCACGGCAGAGACGAGCATTGCCAGCGAAGAGCCCAGCACCACGTACCAGGTGCCACCGATGGTAGCGTTAAGGGCAGTGTTAACCTCGATCATGCCCGTGTCGTAGTAGGCGCCCCACATACCGGGCGTGAGCGAGCATGCCCAAAAGCACAGGCTCACGGCCAGGTTGACCAGCAGCGCGAGGATAGAGATTTTGATGGATGCCTTGGCGCCAAAGCGTTTGCAGATCATGTCCTGGCACAAAAACGAAACCCAGCTCACCACAAAGCCACAGTCGAGCGCCAGATACGGCAGGCTGATGAGCTCTTTGTTGGCCAGCAGGTTCATCATGATGACACTCACGAAAAACAGCGAAACCGTTGCCGCGGGAATGCTCCGCAACAGGACCTTGTAGTCCTCCATGACCTTCTTGATCATTATGTACTCCTTTGGTTTTAGGTTTAACGAGCAGGATATCGGACCCGAACTGCTCGGACGCCCCGGTCTTGAGACGACGGTGGGTATGATAGCCGCTCACACGGCATCAGGCAAGCAAACGGCGCGGCAGCCCCGCAGGGCCACCGCGCCGATGCGTTAAAAGGCTACGTTGCCAAACTCCGACAGGATAAGGTCGGGGTTGTGGTCGGTTGCCCAGTCCACGTTCCACGGGCTCGTGAACAGCAGCAGCTTGCCGCCGCGCATGTCCTCGACGCGCAGGGTGTCGCGCGTGAGCGAAAGGCCCGGGATATCGATGGTATCGGGGTCGTTCTGGATCCAGCGGATGTCCGTATA
The DNA here is from genome assembly GCA_900549195.1 of uncultured Collinsella sp. Lineage (GTDB taxonomy): Bacteria > Actinomycetota > Coriobacteriia > Coriobacteriales > Coriobacteriaceae > Collinsella. The sequence goes on along the minus strand of URNK01000005.1, from coordinate 5,254 downwards.
GGGCAGCGGCTGGCGACGAACCTCAACACGGTACTCGGCCTTGAGACGGCGCTCGAGCACCTCAAACTGCAGCACGCCGACCACGCCCACGATGACGCTCTCCATGCCGGCACCCAGCTCGCGGAAGATCTGGATGGCGCCCTCCTGGGCAAGCTCCTCCATACCCTTAACGAACTGCTTGCGCTTGAGCGTGTCGACCTGCGTAATGCGAGCGAACATCTCGGGGGCAAACGTCGGGATCTGCGGATACTGCACGTGGCGCTTGCCGGAGCACACGGTGTCGCCGATGCTAAAGATACCCGGATCGAACAGCCCCACGATATCGCCCGCATACGCCTCGTCCACGATGGCGCGGTCATCGGCCATCATCGACGTGCCCGTGGCAAGCTTGAGCTTGCGGTTGCCCTGCACGTGGAAGGCGTCCATGCCGCGCTCGAACTTGCCCGAGCAAATGCGCACAAAGGCGATGCGGTCGCGGTGGTTCTTGTCCATGTTGGCCTGGATCTTAAACACAAAGCCGCTAAAGTCGTCGCGGCAGGGATCGACCGGCTCGCTGGTGAGCGTATCGGTATAGGCGCGCGGCGTCGGGGCCAGACGCAGGAACTCCTTGAGGAAGGGCTCCACGCCAAAGTTGGTAAGCGCCGAGCCAAAGAACGCCGGGCTCAGCTTGCCGCAGGCCACGGCATCCAAATCGAGCTCGTCGCCGGCACCATCGAGCAGCTCGATGTCGTCCATCAGGTTCTTATGGTTCTCCTCGCCGATGAGCTCGTCCATGGAAGGATCGCCCAGCTCGGCCTCGACCTCGGCGACTTTCTTGGTGGCGTTGGCGTGGCCGTCGCCCTCAAAGGCAATGACGCGACGAGTTTGACGATCGAACACGCCACGGAAGTTGCGACCGCTGCCGATCGGCCAGTTCATGGGATACGTATTGATGCCCAGGACATTCTCGATCTCTTCCATGAGCTCAAACGGATCGCGAGCCTCGTGGTCGAGCTTGTTCACAAAGGTGAAGATGGGAATGTGACGCAGTGTGCAGACCTTAAAGAGCTTTTTGGTCTGGGCCTCGACGCCCTTGGCGCCGTCGATGACCATGACTGCGGCGTCAGCGGCCATAAGGGTACGGTAGGTATCCTCCGAGAAGTCCTGGTGGCCGGGGGTATCGAGGATGTTGACGCAGGCGCCGTTGTAAGTGAACTGCAGCACCGAGGAGGTGACGGAAATGCCGCGCTCCTTCTCGATGTCCATCCAGTCCGAGACGGCATGCTTGGCCGAGCTCTTGCCCTTGACCGAGCCGGCAGTCTGGATGCTGCCGGTATAGAGCAACAGCTTCTCGGTAAGCGTGGTCTTACCGGCGTCCGGGTGGCTGATGATCGCGAATGTGCGGCGCGACGAGATTTCATCCGACAGGCTTGCCATGCGGATCCTTTCTTGCATTGAGTGCATTACGTCGTTGTAACCGTATTATTGTAGCCGCGAAATCCCGCTCTAGGGCACCTATCAGGACAAATTCATCAGTCAGAACGTGAACGGCTAGTTATCGAAAGTATTCTGCAGCAGACTGTCTCAATCTGTAACAGCAGAGCTTATTTGCCCCCCCCTATCTGTTACAGATTGAGACAAACAAACCTGCCCGCCGACACAATCTCAATCTGTAACACCTGACCGCCCAAATTGGGTCTAGCTGTTACAAATCGAGATAAACGGAAAGGCAGGCAGCCAATGTCTCGTTCTGTAACATCTAGCCGCGCAAATCGACTCTTACTGTTACAGATTGAGACAAATAGGCAGGCGGGAAAATAACATCTCAATCTGTAACAGCTGGCGACCAAAAACGGATCCAGATGTTACAGATTGAGATTGTTTTGGAGCAAGCGCGGCGCCGATGGTCTATTCCACATTTAGCTCTTGCATAACTGTGCATAGTGTATATATACTGTGCTTACCGGTTATATACACGTGTAGCCCAACAGCTAAGGAGCCGCTGTGGACATCATCCTATCCAATTCGAGCGATAAGCCCATCTACGAGCAGATAACCTCGCAGGTCAAAGCTCAGATCTTATCGGGCACGCTCGCTGCGGGAGCCAAACTCCCCAGCATCCGTGCACTCGCGAGCGACCTGGGCGTGAGCGTAATCACCACCAAGCGTGCCTACGCCGACTTGGAGCAGCTTGGCTTTATCTGCACCGTGCAGGGCAAGGGCTGTTTTGTCGCCGAGGGCAACCAGGAGCTTTTGCGCGAAAACCAGCTCTGCCATATCGAAGAGCTACTTGCGAAAGCGGCGAGCCAAGCCGAAACCCTGGGCGTCACGCGCGACAAACTGCACGAGATGCTCGACCTGGTAGCCCCCGAAACCATGCAGTAGCCATCTGCAAGAAAGGCTATACCATGCAAAACTTGCTTGAAATCAAAGGCATCTCACACGCTGTAAGCGACCGCTTTTCGCTGCGCGACGTCACGCTTGCCGTGGAGCCTGGCCAGATCATCGGCTTTGTTGGTGCCAACGGTGCTGGCAAAACAACGACGATTCGAGCTGCTCTCGGGCTTATAAAGCTCGATGCCGGCGAAGTGCACCTGTTTGGGCAGCGCTGTGGCGCCGACGCGCCCGATGAGTCGCAACGCCATCTACGCTCCCGCGTCGGTCTTGTCCTGGACACGTGCCCCTTCCCCTCCACGCTCAAGGTGGGCCAGATCGAGTCGCTCGTAGGCCCAGCGTACCCCACGTGGGACCGCGAAACGTTCGCCGGATTCATCAACCGATTTGGCCTCGATCCCAAGACAAAGGTCAAGGACCTCTCCCGCGGCATGGGCATGAAACTGCAGCTTGCCTGTGCGCTCAGTCACAAGGCCAAGCTGCTCGTTTTGGACGAAGCCACCGCGGGCCTCGATCCCATGGCACGCGAGGAACTGCTTGATGAGCTGCTTGCCTTTGTCGCCGACGGCCAGCACAGTGTGCTGCTCTCGAGCCACATTACGTCCGACCTCGATCGCACCGCTGATCGCGTCATCTGCATCGATAATGGCTCGATTATTTTTGACCTGCCGCGCGAGGACATTACCGACCGCGCCGGCATCGCCCACTGCACCCAATCGCAGGCTGCCGAGCTTATGGCTTGCGTCGAAGGCGCCCGTGCCGCCCGTCACGCCTACAGCGTGGACGTACTCGTACCCAACCGTCGCGAAACGCTCGAGACCTTTCCCGAGATTCCCTGCGATCGGGCAACCATTGATGACTATCTGCGCCTCATACTGAAAGGGGCTTCGAAATGAAACGCGCCTTTATGTCCGAACTCGCCATCGTTCGCACGCTCATCCCGAGCATTGCGGGCGTCGGCTTGTTCATCTTCGTTGTGCTGACGCTCGTCAACGCGTCGGATGGCGATTCCGGTATGAGCGCCGGCGCCTGCGCCGTCAGTGCCATGTCGCCCATCATAGTCATGAACTCACTGGCCGGTTTCGACAATCAAAACGGTTGGGAGCGCTACCGGGCAACGCTGCCCTTCTCGCGCAAAGACATCATCCGCGCACGCTACCTGAGCGTTATTGTCTTCTCCGCCGTCATGGCATGTGCAGCTACGCTTTTGAGCATCGCCTCCATCCCGCTCTTCAACAGCGCGGGCATTCCTTCGACGGGACAGACGGTCTTTGAAATCGCAATCGCCTCGGCAGCATCGATGCTCATCTCCCTCATGATGGTGTTTTTGGCGCAGCCGCTGTTCTTTCGATTTGGTCACATGGAGGCGCTGCGCCTATCCGTTGGCCTGTTTGCCCTGCTTGGTTGCGGCACCATGGCCACGCTGAGCTCCTCCAACCCCATCAGCAACTGGCTCATGTCGATTGCCGGAGCGAATCCCGATCCTGCCGTTCTTGGCTGCCTGTGCGCAGGAATTGCCGTACTGGCCCTCGCGCTATGTGCAGTCAGCTGTACCGTCAGCACCAAGGTTTATCAAGTACGCGATCTGTAGGCACGCGAAACTCGACCTATGCAGGCCACTATCGGTCGCAATCGCCCATCCGCAAATCCGTGACAAACGGCATGTCCCCGGCGTGCGTCACCGTGCTACTTGCGCAGCGGCTTGGGCAGCGGAATGCCAGCGGCGATAACGGCGGCGATGATCATGCAGACGATGCCCTTGAGCGGAAAGCACATAAGCAGCAGGCCCACAACCATGACAGGCTGGCGCATGACCGCACCCATCGTCGATGCCGTGCAGACGGCGACGCAAAAGACCGGATCTGCGCCGGTGAGGATGGCAAGGCCATAGCCCAGGCTTACGCCTGAGAAGATAACGGGGAAGAAGTGACCGCCGCGCCAACCAAGGTTGATGAGGGCGGGGGTCAGCATGGCCTTGACCAGACCGGTCGCGATAAGCACGCCAGCGGGAATGGTCAGGTAGGTTTCCATGAGCACGTCGGCCTGAGTCTCGCCGGCAAACATGGTGTAGGGCAGGACCGTGCCGCAGATGGCGAGCGCCAGACCGGCTAGCATGGCCTTGACGACAGGACGCTCCCCTATTGCATGGGCAAGCGCCTCGCTGGCGTGCTCGGAGACAAAGTACAGCCAGCCGCAGATTGTTCCGATCAGCGACAGAGGAATGAGCCAGGTAAGCTCCAGGTTGCCCACCTCGGCGGCCTCGAACCTGGGCATGCCCATGCCGCCGCCCATGAGCTGGCCGAGCAGCAGGTAGGTGCCCAGGCCGCCGGCAATCGCAATGCCGTAGACCACCGTCTTCTGTGCCTTGGGCAGCTTGATCGTGATCTCGTCGGACGCAGAGCCCTCGTCGCCGTCGGCGCTACCGGCAAGCGGTGCCACAAAGCCAAAGACGGGCGCGGTAAAGAGCGCCGTCAGGGCAGCCTGGGTACCCAGCAGCGTGAGCTCCCTAAACTCGGCGCCAAAGCGACGCATGCGGTCGCCGACCCAGCTGCACAGACCCGCGATAACGCCGGTCAGGCCGGCCTCCGGTCCAATACTTCCGCCAAACAGCAGCGGCAGCAATGCCGCGAGCGAAAGCTTGCCCAGGTTGTCGTACGGGTAGCACCCGTCTTGCTTAACCTTAGCCATCACCTGGTTGAGGCCGTCGGTCTTGGTGCCCGTAAGCTTTTCGTACAGACCGATCAGCAGGCCGCCCAGCAGGCAGACAAAAAACGGGTACGGCAAAAAGCCGAACGGGCCGCTCGCGAGCTCGGGCGACGCCGCGCCCAGCATGTGCGGAATCTGTCTCTTATACACATCTCCGAGCCCACGAGACTAGCGC
>URNK01000004.1 GCA_900549195.1 uncultured Collinsella sp. | reverse complement strand
GGATCGGATAGACCGGCTGGCGATCGAGCGCGACGGGGCCGGAAAGCGACACGGCCAGACCCTCGGGATCATTGCCGATCATCGTCTTGATCGTAGCGAGGTCATCCGACATCAAGGCGCCGTCGAGCTCGTCCTTAAACGCACTGATCTTGTCCGACGCCTCGCCCAGCTGATCAGAAGCCTTGTTGACCAGCTTTGCAGCCTTGGAGAGGCCCTTTGCCAGCGAACCGGATGCGTCGGTCAGGCCGTCTACGGCGCTATCCAGATCGCCCGAGATGCCATCCAGCGAGTCCAGGATGCCTGAAACCGTCTTCTTGAGCTCCTTTGCCTTGACCGAGAACGTGGAGTCGTAGTCGGACTTGGCGCCCGAAATGCCCGCCTTGGCATCGGCGATGGCCTGGTCGACTTCGGCACGCAAGTTGTTGACCTCGGCCATGCTATCGGAGAGAGACTTCGCGGTGGCCGCCAGATCCTTGGCGTTGTTGCGATACTCCACAGCAATCCTGCTCAGCGATGTTGCCACTGACTTGAGGCTGTCCTGGAGTTTTTCGTCAGTCACCTGATCGGCAAAGCTGCGGAGCTGGTCGGCCGTGGCGTCGATATCGTCGGCACGCGTGTTGAGCGCCGCCGCGGCATCGTTGAGCTGGGACACTGTAAGGTCGACATGTTGATTCGCGGCATCAAATGCCTTCGCAAGCTCGGCGGACACGTTGTCAAACGAGCCCGTGCTTCCGTCAATCGCGGCATTGATGGCGTCGTTGGCGTCCTTCAGCGCTTCCTTGGAATCGCTAATACCGCTCTTGACATGCTCCATCAGCTGCTTCGTTGACTCATCGACCGTGCCCGTCTGCTTGAGCATGCCGCTCGCCGACGTCAGCGAATCGGACGTGGAGCTCAAAATGCCCGCCAGCGACGAAGCATTTGCCTGAACGTCTCGCAGGTCCTCAATCGAATCGCCAAGCGTCGAGGACAGGTTGGCGATAAAGTTGCTGACCTGGTCGGTGCTCATGTAATCGAGCAGGCTGGACACCGTCTTAAGACCGATGCTCGTAATGGTCTCGGTAAAAGTTTCGTTAACCTGGCTCTGAACGGCACTCGAACCCTTCTCGGTCACGATCTGCGCAATGGCGTTGGCCTTCTGGTTCTCGTAAAACTCGATATCGGCGTGTTTCACGTCGGTCGAGAAAAGCGTCATCATGTCGGAGCTAAAGCTCTTGGGGATTACGACGGCCGCATAGTAAGCGCCCGACTTAACGCCCTCGATAGCCTTTTCGCGATTGTTGAGCACAACCCAATCGAAGCTCTCGTTGCCGCGTAGGGTGGCGGTCACGTTTTCGCCCACGTTAACCTCGACGGGGATCAAATCGCTCTCGTAACCCTCATCGGTGTTGACCACGGCGATCTTAAGATTGCCGGTGTTGCCGTACGGATCCCAGCTGCCGGCGATGTTAAACCACGCGTACAGACACGGTACGATAATGAGGCCCATCACGACAACCAAGCCGATCACGGAGCGAGACACGTTTTGGACATCGCGCTTAAACAGATGCAGGATGTTCTTCATTTATGCCTCACCTCCTTTGGAGTGCTTGCCAAGCGCGGTGGTATCTCCATCATTTGTGGCTGTGCTGTCGCTGCCCTGAGATTTATGGTGCGAGCCGATATACGGCAAGCGGCCCGTGGACTGATCGCCGCCCTTGGCACCACGCTCGCTGGCGTTGAGGCCAAACATGTGGCGGGCGGCAGGAATGGCGGCCGTGTGTTCGCGCATCTCGCGACGCAGGTCCTCATCCGAAAGCGCCGAGATGCGCATCTGGGTATTGAGGCTCGCTCGGATATATTCGATATTGATCAGCCAGCCGCAGATGGCAATAACCGAGATGATCCAAATGACAAGCAGGATGATCTTGCCGTTATTGTCGATATCGAGAACCGTCGACAGGACAAAGAGCAGGACCTGAACGCCCACCACGGCGGCAAAACCGCCCTTGATGTAGTACGGGTAGCGATGTTCAAAGGCGACCGCATGATCGAGCAGTTCGCGACGGTACGAATCGGAATCGAGCATGACACGCATGGCCGTGCGCAGCGAGTAGCGCTGGCGCGGCAGGTCGTTGGACTCGCAAATCATCATACCGGTCGTGGAGAGCTGTTTATCAAAGAGCAGGTTAAGGTTGAGCAGCAGCGGACGCAGCTGCAGGCCGATAAAGAGCGCCACGATCAAGAACACGCTCAGAATGCACAGGTTAAACAGGTAGTTAAACGAGTACATGCCGCCGACCGTCTCGCGCAGCAGATTGATGCCGTAGGTAAAGGGCAGCAGCGGGTGCAGCCACTGGAAGAAGCCGGGCATCATCTCGATGGGATACATGCCCGACGAACCCGGAATCTGCACGATGACGAGAATGACGCCGATTGCCTTGCCGATGTGCTTAAACGTAGTGGACAGCGCATAGATGATATTGACGTAGGTGAACGAGATGGCGATGCCGCCCAGCACGAACAGCAGCGGGTTGACGCACTGTACGCCAATGACCAGATCACCCACCGTAACGATGGTGGCCTGGAGCGCGCCCAGGATCACCAGGAGCATCCAACGGCCGAAGTAGCCCTGGCGCGCCGTAAAGCTGCCAATGCCCTCGCGATCGACCTCGAGCTTGTAGATGGCGATGAGTACGTAACCGCCCACCCAAAGCGCCAGATTGGTGTAGAAGGGAGCGATGCCCGAGCCAAAGCTCTTGACCGGATAGATCGACTTGGACGTCAGCTCGACCGGAGAGGCCATGAAATCTGCCACGTCATTGACATCGACGCCCATCAGGTCGGCGAGCTCGCCCATAGACTCAGAGGTCTGCAGCGCCGCGATGTCATTGGCTGCGGTCGCAAGCTTGTCCTGGACCTTGGCAAGCGAGGAATCGGTCTGGGACAGCGTGGTCTTGGCCTGGCCGAGCGTAGCGTTAAGCTGCGAAAGCGTACCGCGCGCACTTGCAATAGTAGGCGTGAGGCCAGACACGATTCCCGTCAGATCACCCGAGACGGCGGCAAATGAATCAAGCGCGCTCGAGGCCTTCGGCAGCGCGTTTTGACCCAGGTCCGTCTGGGCCTGGCCAAGGTTGGTCGCACCGGTCTGGATTGCGTTATTGATAGCGTCGCTGGCGCCCGAGACAGCCGCGGCGTCATTCGCCATGGCGCTCGACTGCGCAGACAGACCGTCCTTGATGCTCTGAAGCTTTTCATTCTGCTCGCGGAGCAAATCGATGGTCGATACAATGCGCGCGTCAATTTCCTTGGAACCTGTCGACGTGTCATTAACGAGAATTTCCAAGTGCCCGATAACGGCCTTATTGTGGTCGATCGTCGCTTGGAGAGACTCAAGCGAGTTGTCGATGCGGGTGGTCGTAGATGTGACCGCGCCCGTCAGCTTGCCAATCGCAGCGTTCGCGGAGGCTGACGTCTTGATGAGCGCAAGGCTGCCCTCCGAGAGTGCCTTGGAGAGCGAGGCGACAGAGTTGCCCGCCGTAGCGCGCGCCTCGCCCAGCAGGTCATTGCCCTGAGCGATTGCCTGCGTTAGAGAGGGCGTCTGACCCTGCAGGCCCGCCAACGCGGCATCAGCCGAGGCGATAGCGCCACTCGTCTTATCGATGGCGGCATTCATGTCGCCAATCGAATCGCGCACCTCACCCAAGGTACCGGATGCCTCTGATACCGAACCAGCCAACGAATTCTGAGTCTGGGTTGCCTTGTCCTTTAAATCGACCCCGGCATCCTTGGCGATGCTGGCAACGGTCTCGCCCACTGTGGAGACAAATTCCGAGTTGATCTGCTCCTCGATGGTGCTTGCACCGGTGTCGGTAACCTTGGGCGCAATAGCACTCTTCTTCTCATTGACGTAGTACGTAAGCTTGGGCTGATGGTAGTTGCCGTCGAGCATCGAGACCAGGTTATCCGAGAAGTTCTTAGGGATTACGATGGCCGCATAGTACTCACCGCTCTCGACGCCCTCCTTGGCGTCGGCCGCCGAATCGACGAAGGTCCAGCCCAGCTGATCGTTCTCCTTGAGCTGATCGACGACCTGGTCGCCCGCGTTGAGCTCGCCCACCAAGTCGTTTTGGGTGCCCCGATCGTTGTTGGCGATGGCAATCTTGATACCCTGGGTGTTTCCGTACGGATCCCAGTTAGCCACGATGTTGTACCAGGCATACAGCGAGGGAATGACGCACACGCCCAAAGTAACCACCAGGGCGACGGGGTTCACGAGCAATCGCTTGATGTCGCGCTTAAAGATCGCAAAGGAGACCTTTGCGTTGGATAGTTTGCTGCCGAGACTCACGCTTGGACCATCCATCCTGTCGTTGAATCGAATCGTACTATCGACAACCATTGTACGGAGGCGCTTTAGTGCCTCACGGCACAATGGTGCTGAGTTTTGCGGGTAGCAATATACTACGAAGATGAGTTAGCGTACAGATGTACAGTATCCTAAATTTCAGCAGGTCACAAAACCACAACCCGCACAAATTAATGATCCCTTGGGGACGGAGGGATCATTCAAAAGGAAACGAGAGTGGAAAATCTCCCACTTCAAGCCCGCACTCGAGCCAAAAGTGGGAGATTATCCACTCTCGTTCTAATCTAGTTACGGTGCCGTATCCCCGAACTACATCAAGTTGCAAACAGCTGCCGCGAAGGCCACGGGGTCCTCGGGGAGGATGCCCTCGACCAGCAGAGCCTGGTCATAGAGCAGACCGGAGTACTGCTTGATCTTGTCGGCGTCGCCTGCCTTCTGAGCAGCGACAAGCTTGTCAAAGACCGGGTGCTTGGCGTTGAGCTCGAGCACGCGCTGGCTCTTGGGCATGCCGTCGGGCGCGCCCTCGGGTCCCTTCTGGAGTACCTTCTCCATCTCGAGCGAAAGCGGGCCCTCGGTGGTGATGCAAGCGGGGGCATCGGTCAGGCGCGCGGAGACGGCAACTTTCTCGACCTTGTCACCGAGTGCCTCCTTCATAGCGCTAAAGAGGTCCTCGTTCTCCTTGGTGGCGTCCTCGGCCTCCTTCTTCTCATCCTCGGTCGCCAGGTCAAGATCACCGGTCGCGACGTTCTTGAGCTCCAGATGACGATCCTCGACCTCGGGCTCGGCGCCGTCGGCCACAGCCTTCTCGGCAGCCTCGCGGGCAGCATCGTCCTCGTAGATCTTGGGCATATCGGCGGCAACGTACTCACGCATAGCCTGGAACGTGAACTCATCCACATCCTGCGTCAGCAGCAGCACGTCATAGCCGCGGTCGAGCACGCCCTTTACCACGGGCATCTTGGCCAGACGCTCACGCGAGTCACCGGCGGCGTAGTAGATGGCCTTCTGATCCTCAGGCATGCCCTTGGCATACTCGGCCAGGGTAATCATCTTCTGTTCCTTGGCAGACCAGAACAGCAACAGGTCGGCGAGCTCGTCGGCCTTCATGCCATAGCTCGAGTAGATGCCGTACTTAAGGCCGCGGCCAAAGTTCTCAAAGAACTTCTCGTAGGCCTCGCGGTCGTTGTCACGCATATCCTCAAGGTCGGCGGTGATCTTCTTTTCCACACGCTTGGCGATGGCCTTGAGCTGACGGTTCTGCTGCAGCGTCTCACGCGAGATGTTGAGCGTCACGTCGGCAGAGTCCACGACACCGCGCACAAAGTTGTAGTAGTCGGGCAGCAGGTCGTCGCACTTCTCCATAATCAGCACGTTGGAGCTGTAGAGCGCCAGACCCTTCTCGTAGTCCTTGCTGTACAGATCGAACGGGGCGCGACCCGGCACAAACAGCAGGGCGTCGTACTCGAGCGTGCCCTCGGCGTGGAAGCTGATGGTGCGCGCAGGATTATCAAAGTCGTGGAACGTAGACTTGTAGAACTCGTCGTAGTCCTTCTGCTCAACATCGGAGCTGCGCTTTTTCCAAATCGGCGTCATGGAGTTGATGGTCTCGAGCTCCTGGTAGTCCTCATACTCGGGCTTGTAATCGTCGCCGGCGTCCTCGGGCTTGGGTTTCTGGCGGCTCTTGGACACCATCATCTGAATCGGGTAGCGCACATAGTTACTGTACTGCTGAATCAGGCTCTTGAGACCCCACTCGGTCAGGAAGCGATCGTAGGTCTCGGCCTCGCCGTCGGCATCGAGCTTCTCGTTCTCGCGCAGCGTCAGGATGACATCGGTACCGTGCTCGGCGCGCTCGCCGTCCTCGATGGTGTAGCCCTCAAGACCGTCGGATTCCCACACATGGGCGACATCCTCGCCATAGGCGCGGCTGACGACCTTCACATGGCTGGCGACCATAAAAGCCGAGTAGAAGCCCACGCCAAACTGACCGATGATGTCGACATCGGAGCCCTGCTGCTCGGCGTTCTCGGTCTTAAACTCCTCAGAGCCGGAATGGGCGATGGTGCCCAGATTGCGCTCCAGCTCCTCGGCGGTCATGCCAATGCCGTTATCCGAGATGGTAATGGTGCGGGCGTCTTTATCAAAGGAGACGCGAATGGCCAGGTCGCCCTGGTCGATCTTAACGCTCGGGTCCTGCAGACTCTTAAAGTTGAGCTTGTCGACGGCATCGCTCGCGTTGGAGATAAGCTCACGCAGGAAGATTTCCTTGTTGGTGTAGATGGAGTTGATCATGAGGTCGAGCAATTTTTTGCTCTCGGTCTTAAATTGACGCATATGCAGTCCTTTCGCGCTACCCCCGTCCGCAAAAAACGGCCCGGTTGCCCGAGCCGCATCGCAGACCTGCTATGTTCAGACTTAGATTTTATAACCCATTAGCGCGCATATATACATACGGAATCGAAAAACTGTATGTCCGAGCGCTCTGATGCGCCAATTGCCAAGGAGTGTCCCAAACTGCCGGCAGGAAAGGAACGTTCCTATCTGCCATCTACGCGCTTGGCCATCCAGGCATGAGGCTGGCCCTCGTCTTCGTAGTCCACCGGGGCAATCTGCGTGTAGCCCGCCTTGGCATAGAGCGGCAGCACGTATTCCTGAGCATGCAGCTTAATGAGCTTGGCGCCGGCATCACGCGCGCACGTATCACTGGCCTCGACAATCTTGCTCGCCAAACCGCGACGGCGCATGCTCGGCAGCACGGCCACGCGCCCCATAATGTAGGTCTCCCCCGCCGCGACACCTTCGTCCAAGTCGCACGCCGGCGACACCGGAGCCTCTGCGTCAGCCGCGCGCTCAAGCTCTTCGGGAAACACGCGCGAGCAACCGGCAAGCTCGCCGTCTACATAGAGCGTCACATGAATGCAGTTCGGATCCTCGTCGATAGCGTCGAACTCATTCTCGTAGCCCTGCTCGTCCATAAAAATGACGCGGCGCACCAACGCCGCGTCATCAAAGCATCCCGTCTTAAGTTGGATATCCATGGCTGCCCTTTCATTCAATGCGAACGTTAGGGACAGATTTTAGCGAAAATGAGCTCCGCGCACGCTAAACTTCGCGCGAGCCTTCGCCAGGCAATCGTAATGACCCACGTTATGGGCATCGCTCGCGATGAAGCTGTACAGGTTCTGATCGAACAGGCGCTGTGCCGGCTTTTTCTCGCGACCAAAGCGACCGCCGGCAATAAAGTCCGCCGAAGCCTGCAGCTTGCAGCCCATATCGACCAGGCGCTCCGCCACGCTTACATCCTTTTGAACCGCACGATAGCGCTCAGGATGAGCGATGATCACCTGGTAGCCACGGCACTGCAAATCGTAAATCGTGTTCTCGTACTCTCTAAACGCATACGCATCGGCATGCGTCGAAAGCTCAAGCAGGAACTCGTTGGTTCCATCGAAATGCAAGTGCTCCGCGGCATCGATACCAAGTTCAACGAGCTTTCGATGGTTGACCTCGAAGCCCATCTGAAGCGGAAAACCGTCAGCGTTATCACGCAGCAGCTCAAAGGCATCCCACATCTTGTCGTAATCAAAATAGGGATCACGGCAGTGAGGAGTGCAAACGATTCTGGTTACACCGGCCCGCTTGGCAGCCTCGAGCATCGCCAAGCTCTCATCAAGATCGGCGGCGCCGTCGTCTACACCCGGCAAGATATGGCAATGAATGTCACGCATAGGTCAGCCTTAATCAACTAAACGTTTGCTCGGTTGGTGAAGATGCCCTTTTTGGAAGTCCCCTGATCGTCGGAGCCCTTCTTCACCTTCTTACCGTCCTTGGTGTAGTAGGAGTAGTAGTACTCGCTGGTCTCGGTCTCGCAGTAGTTCATAACGGTACCGATGAGCTTGACCTTCTCGGACTTCTTAAGCTGACCGATGGCGTTGAGCGCCTCCTCGCGCTTGGTGAAATCCTCACGCACCACGAACAGCGTGCCGTCGGTCAGGCTGGCAATCTCGGCAGCATCGATGAAGGTGCCAACCGGGGGAGCATCAAAGATGACGTACTGGAACTTGGCGGACAGTGCCTTTACCAGCTTGGCAAAGCGGTGAGAGACGATGATGTCGGCAGGATTGGGAATGTGCGGCTCGGCATCGAGGAAGTAAAAGTTCTTCTGACCCGTCTCGACAATTGCCTGGTCAATGGAGATCTGCTCGGAAAGGACCGCATAGAGTCCGCCGCGCGAACGAACGCCGAGCATATCGGAAAGGGACCTGCGGCGCATATCGGCCTCGACCAGGAGCACGGACTTGCCGCTCGTGGCGATTGCCTGAGCAAGGTTAATGGAAACCGTAGACTTGCCCTCGTTGGGAATCGAGGAGGTAACGGTGATGGTGCGAATGGGGTCGTCCACGCTCGCAAAGCGGATGTTGGCCAGAAGGGTCTTGGCGGCATTCTGTACAACGAGCTTGTCGGTGTTCTTTGCCTTAGCCATGCCTATTTACCACCTTTCATAGCCGGAATTCGGCCAACAACGGGAATACCCAGGAGCTCTTCCGCCTCTTCGGCACCGCGGATGCGGGTATTGAGCATGTCTGCCAAAACGACATAGGCAACTGCGATAAAGATACCGGCGAGGAACGCGACGGCAATATACAGCGTGCGCTTGGGGCCGCTGGGGGCTTCGGGGGTCTTAGCCTCGTCGATAACGTTGATGCTCTGGGCAGCGCCGACGTTCTGAGCGACCGTACTCACCGAGCTAGCTATGGCCTTTGCGACCTTAGCCGTCTCCTTGGCATCGGTGCCGGTAACCGAAAGCGTAATGACACGCGTGGTGGTCTCGGAGGAAACAGACACCTTGTAGTCATCCAGATCGGTGAGGCCCAGTTCATTGGCTGCGCCGCTCTTAACGCTATCGCTATCCAGCAGCGTGGCGATATCGTTGGAAAGCATCTGACTCGCCGAGAGATCGTTGTAGCTCATCTGACCGCTATCGTCGGTCTTGGCGAGAATGTACATGCTCGTCGTCGCGGTATAGGTGTTGTCCATCGCAACGAAGGACACGATGCCCATGGCGATCGCGCAGACCACCGGAAGGGTGATGACCAGCTGAAGGTGCTTCTTCAGCAGCTGGAACAGTTCGAGAAGGGTCATGCAGCTTGCCTTTCATTTCCCCAGTTCGGATTGACAAAACTGTCCGTATGTTATCGCATCTTTTTACCGAGACCAAACTCTATACATAAGAAACAGGCTCTCCTGTAAAAATGTCGGAAGCAATCGTAAAATTGCACAACAACGCCGCACCCGAAAGTCAAATGCGGCGTCTGCATCAATATCTATGTTGTATCGCTATGCGAATGGCTCGTCCTGCCGTATGGGAAACGTCACCGTAATGGTGGTTCCCACGCCCAACTCGCTCGACAAATCGAGCGTGGCGTGATGATACAGGGCCGCATGCTTGACAATTGCAAGCCCCAGACCGGTTCCGCCGCGCGCCTTGGACCTACTCTTGTCCACGCGATAGAACCGCTCAAATACCTTGCCCTGTTCTTCAGGCGCGATACCGATTCCCGTGTCGGCGACCGCAAGGAACGGATGGCCTTCGTCGTTGGTGCCGCACTGCAGCGTAACCGCACCGCCGGGTCGATTGTAGCGGATGGCGTTGCTCGCCAGATTATAGATGAGCTCGTCAATCAAGCGCGACACGCCTTCGATGACCACAGGCTTGGTCTCATGACTTATCGTCACATTCGCCTGACGGGCGACCTGTTCAAGACGCTGCTCAACCGCGTAGATGGCACGCGAGAGCTCAATAGGCTCCGTGGAACCAATGGGCACCGCCTCGCCCTCAGTTGCACGCTCGGCCTCGTCCAAGTTAGACAGCGTAAGGATATCGTTGACAAGCGCTGCCAAGCGGCCCGCCTCACGATAGATGCGACCGCCAAAGTTGCGCAGGTCGCCCTCGCCCTCGACCATGCCGTTTGCGATGAGCTCGGCATAGCCCGAAATCGCCGTAAGCGGCGTCTTGAGCTCATGGGTGATATTCGCCGTGAACTCGCGGCGCATACGGTCGTTGTCCGCTAGCACCGCCATTTGGCGCTTGAGTTCCTGACGCTGCGACTCGATACGCTCAAGCATGGGGACCATCTCGGCATAGGCGTGCTCATAGCTACGGCGTGGGTGGTCCAAATCCACCTCTTGCAACGGCGCGATGATGGCACGGGACTCGCGGCGCGCCATAAAAAACGAGAGTACCGCACCCGCTGCTGCGATAAGCAGCATCGGCGCCACCATCGACAGCAAAATCGCCGCAACGCCAGGCTGGGCCTGCGCCAAGCGGACAACCTGGCCGTTATCAAGGGCGACGGCGCGATACAGCATAATCTCGTCGAGCGTAGAGCTTGCGCGCTCCGCGGAACCCAAACCACTCTCAAAGGCCTCGATGACCTCGGGGCGATCGCCATGGTTGGGCAGTGTGGAAGGCGACGCCTCGTTGTCGTAGGCAACCGATCCATCCTTGTTAATCAGCGTGATGCGCAAGTCCTCGCGATCGAGACTACGCAAGAACGGGATGGGCTCCTGCTGTTCGTCGAGAGCGGCAGCAATGAGCTCGGTTTCCTGCGCCAGATTGGCACTCGTGGCATCCGCCAAGGTGTTTTGCACAAAGAACGCACCCAGCACCGTAAACGCCACGATAACCGCCATGGCGCAGACAAAGATCGTCACAAAAACGCGGTGCGACAGCGTATGTTTTCCCTGGGGGACGAAGACCACGGGTTACTCCTCCGATGCGGTGGCCGCGGTGTCGTCACCTTCGGCACCATCACCGGCAGAAGGCTCGGCCAAGCGGTAGCCCACGCCGCGCACGGTCTCGATGGCGCTGGCATGCTCGCCCAGTTTTTGGCGAAGCGTCTGCACGTGCACGTCAACGGTGCGCGAACCGCCGTCGAAGTCCCAGCCCCACACGCTCTGCAGCAACGACTCGCGGGTAAAAACCACGCCGGGCTTGCGCATGAGGTACTCGAGCAGGTCGAACTCGCGCAGGGTGAGCTTAAGCGGCTCGCCGGCAACGGTCACCTCGCGATGGCTGGGCGAGAGCACGATGTCGCCCACGCTGAGCACATCGCTCGCCTGCTTGACCATGCCGCCGCGACGCAGCAGTGCGCGGCAGCGGCTCGCAAGCTCCATGAGCGAAAACGGCTTAGTCAGGTAATCGTCGGCACCGCCATCGAGCGCCATCACCTTGTCGAGCTCGGTATCCTTGGCGGTAAGCATCATGATGGGCACCGTCGCCGTCAGGCGATCGGCGCGCAGGCGACGCATAATCGCCAAGCCATCGGTATCGGGCAGCATGATGTCGAGCAGGACGGCATCGGGTACCCGTCGCGCCACGGCAGCCTTAAACTCACCGTCGCACGAAAAGCCTTCAGCCTCGATCCCCTGCTTGCGCAGTGCATAGACCGTCAAATCCCTGATGTTGTCATCGTCCTCGACGTAATAGATCATGTTGAACCCCTTTGCGGCCGGCATGACCGCATCTTAATCCTAAAGGTACCTTTACTAGATGGTATCAGCCAAAACGTCCCGTCAAATAATCCGCCGTACGCGGATCGATCGGGTTTTTGAAGAGCTGGGCAGTGGGCGCATGCTCCACCAGCTCGCCCAGCAAAAAGAACGCAACCGAGTCGGAGATGCGCGCAGCCTGCTGCATGTTGTGCGTAACGACCACCAGCGTGCAGGTCTCCCTGAGCTCGCAGGCCAGCTGCTCCACCACCAGCGTCGACACAGGGTCGAGTGCCGAGGTCGGCTCGTCCATCAGCAGAATGTCGGGCTGCACGGCAAGTGCGCGGGCGATGCACAGACGCTGCTGCTGGCCGCCCGAAAGACCCAGACCCGATTCTTTGAGCTTGTCCTTGACCTCATCCCATAGCGCAGCGCGACGAAGGGAGTCCTCGACCAGCTCATCCAGCGCAGCGCGATCGCACACACCCATACCGCGCGGACCATACGCGACGTTGTCGTAGATGCTCATGGGAAACGGGTTGGGGCGCTGGAACACCATGCCCACGCGCTGGCGAAGGCGGCAGATGTCGTAGTCGCCCAGGATATCTTGACCATCGAGCGCAATCTTGCCCTCGATTCGGCAGTCCTTGATGCCGTCGTTCATGCGGTTAAAGCAGCGCAGCAACGTGGACTTTCCGCAGCCCGAAGGCCCGATGAACGAGGTAATCTGCTTGTCGCGGATCTTGATATTCACGTCCTTGAGCGCATGGTGGTCGCCATAGAACAGGTCGAGGCCCTCAACATCGATTCGCGTCGGCGAGGCGGCAAGATCCTCTGCCGTGGGGCGAGTCGCATCCCCAACCTCGCGCTCGTGCGCGGCCTCGGCCTGCGCTTTCATGAGTTCTTCAAGCTCCGTGGGCTCCACAGCCGCAGCAGCCGTCATACCGCATACCTCCACATCGATATCAATTCAGCAGTATCGATAGTAGGAATCGCGGCTCATATGCACGTGAGCGCATTGTCAAGTGTTTGTAAGGGCACACTGGCTATGCGGCGGGCAGCTCGATGGTGAATATCGTGTGTTCGGGCGTCGATTCACATGCAACGGTACCGCCGTGCGCGCATACGATCTCCTTGGCGATGGCAAGCCCCAGTCCAGCGCCGCCGCGATTGGTCGCACGCGCCGCATCCAGGCGATAGAACTTCTCAAAGATCACCTTGAGCTTTGCCTCAGGGATGGGATCGCCCTGATTGATAAAGCGCACGCGCACGCCACCGCCGTCCCGGCGTCTGGCCTCGATCGTGATGGTCGAACCCTCATAGCTATAGGCAATAGCGTTTTTCATGATGTTGTTGAACACGCGAGCCATTTTGTCGCCATCCACGAGCACCGTCAGGTCCTCGCGAATATCAACTTGGACTTCCTTATGCTGCTCGTTGAGGATGGGATAGAACTCGTCAGCCACCTGAGCCAGCAGCAACCCCAGATCAACATAGCCGCGCGTGAGCACGATATCGTGGAAGTCAAAGCGCGTGATATCGAAGAACTCTTCGATGAGCGTATCGAGCCGGTGCGCCTTGTCGAGCGCCACGCCCGTAAAGTGCGCACGTTGCTCAACCGGCAGCTCGGGAGCCTCTTGCAGCAGCGAAAGATAGCCCACCACACTGGCAAGCGGGGTGCGTAGGTCATGTGCCAAGTACGTGACCAAATCGTCCTTGCGATGCGACTCGTCACGCAGAGCTTGCTGCACCTTGCGCTCACGGTCACGCACGCGGTTAAGGGCGCCCTCGACCTCCAAGAAGTCGCCGTCGATGTTATCCCAGGTGTCGGGGTGATCGATCAGGCGATCTTGAATACGAGCGGCCAGCACACAATCGGCATGCTGCTCGCCCTGCTCGTAGCCCTGGTAGCACAGGGCGCGGCCACACAAGAACAGCACGCACGCGGCAAGCGCCAGCACAAAGCCAAGCATGTTGAATACAAAGCCGGCATCGAACAGCACCGGCCCTTCGATGCCGCCGAGCGCCATGGCGCCAATCGCCAACGTCATGGCCCACGCGGCGCCGCCAATCACCACGCAGCGGCACACGATCTCAAATCGATCGATCAGCAAAAAGCCGACAAGCAGCACCGCCAAGATTCCGACGATGTTGTCGATGCCAATCAGCAGCAGGCTCAGCAAAAAGAGCAGCACCGTTGCAAGCGCGCGGTTGTCGACGACCAACCTCACGTATTCAAAGAGCCGATCGGGCACCTCGAACGCTTGCCTATCGTC
The DNA here is from genome assembly GCA_900549195.1 of uncultured Collinsella sp. Lineage (GTDB taxonomy): Bacteria > Actinomycetota > Coriobacteriia > Coriobacteriales > Coriobacteriaceae > Collinsella. Next base: position 12,077 of record URNK01000004.1, on the reverse strand, counting down.
TTTTGTCATATCAAGATCCTCACAAGCGAAAAGCGTTATTCGATGATGTAGCCGACGCCCCAGACGTTTTTGATAAAGCGTGGCTTTTGTGCGTCGTCGCCGATCTTTTCGCGCAAGTGGCGAATATGCACCATCACCGTATTGTTGGAGCCGGGCATAAAGTCCTCGTTCCACACCGCGCGGAACAGGTCCTCCACGGCCACCACGCTGCCGCGATGCTCGACCAGATACAGCAAGATTGAATACTCGGTGGGCGTGAGGCGAACCGGTGAACCGTCCACTGTCACGGAACGAGCATCGCGGTTGATCTCCAAGCCGTCGAGCTGAATGGTCGGCGACTCAGCCGCCTGTGCACGGCTACCGTAGCTGGTGTAGCGGCGAAGCTGAGCGTGCACGCGCGCGATGAGCTCCAGCGGACGGAACGGCTTAACCACGTAATCGTCCGCGCCAAGCGAAAGGCCCCCGATCTTGTCTTGCTGGGCATCGCGCGCCGTCAGCATGATCACGGGATAGGTATGGCTGGAACGGATCGTACGCAGCAGCTCAAACCCATCGATATCGGGCAGCATGACATCCAGCAGCGCCAGATCGAACTCCTGATCCAAGATTGCCTTGGCAGCATCGGCCCCACTATAGGCAATCTGGACATCAAAGCCCTCTTTTGTAAGGTAGATACCAACCAAGTCGGCGATGGCCTTCTCGTCATCAACTACCAGTATGCGCTCGTTCATGCGTGCTCCTCTCGCGCTCCATTATGCCCGAGGCGACGCACGCCACACACAACAAGCGTGGGTGATTAAGTCGGCCTTAAGCACCCTTGTGCCCGTTCGGGAGCGGATGTGGGCCACGCACGCACGCGATGATCGCCGACGCCGGCAAACGATATACTCTAGTTCCAGAAGAGACCATCCCGTCGAAAGCGAAATCCGTGAAGTCCCTCACCTCTTTTGCAAAGCGCTCAGCCCAGCTTGCCGCCGGCTTTGCCTGCGCTATCGCCCTTGCCGCTGGCGTGCCCACCGTCGCCGGCGCCCAAGTGCTCACGACTGACAATGTTTGCGGCAAAACCGCCGATGCGCGCGGCATCACGGCTGAAAACCTGCCCGATATCGATGCGACCAATGCCCTCGTCATGGGCAAAGACGGCACCGTCTACTATGGGCGCGATGCCGATGAGCAGGTCAAGATTGCCTCGATTACCAAGGTCATGACCGCAATCCTAACCGTCGAGAATTGCAAGATGGACGAGAAGGTCACGGTGAGCAACGCCGCAGCCACCGTGGGTAATTCGACCGCTGGCTTGCTCGAAGGCGACGAGCTTACCGTGGAGCAGGCACTGCGCGGCCTGATGATTCCCTCGGGCAACGACGCCGCCATCGTGCTCGCCGAATATGTGGGCAAGAAGATCGACCCTAAGACCAAAGACGCCGAGGCCACATTTGTGAAGGCCATGAACGAGCGCGCTAAGAAGCTCGGCTGCACCGGTACGCTTTTTGAAAACCCGCATGGTCTGGACTTTGATGAGTGGGCTGGCAATATGCACTCAACCGCACACGACGTAGCGCTGATGATGCAGGAGGCCATGAAAAACGACACGATCCGCGAGGTCGTAGCGAGCGAGGATTCCTGGATCGAGGTCACGGGCGCCGACGGCACCGACCATTCGCATTCCATGAACACGCATAACTATTTGCTGGGTCAAGATGGCAACATCGGTGGCAAGACCGGCACCACCGACGACGCGGGCTATTGCTTTACGAGCGCCTACAACCGCGACGGCGACGAGATCTACACCGTTATTTTGAACTCCACCACCACCGATCAGCGCTTTACCGATACCGCCACCCTTGCCAACTGGTACTACGGCCACAAGGTGACGGTCGCAATCGCCAACACGCAGGAAAAGACCGCCAACGGCAACCCGCTTATGGCGCGCATTGGCCAAACCGACTGGACGGATAAGACAATCGACGCCACACTCGCCGATCCTACGGCGCAAGCGACCGTGTTTTCCCTTGCCGGCGAGGTGACCGAAAAGGTTAGCTACGACGATCTTTCGGGCACGGTGCATGTGGGCGACAAGGTGGGCAGTGTTACTCTCAAGCAGGACGGCACCAAAATCGCCGTTATGGACCTGGTTGCCGACGAGGAAGGCGCAGGGCCGAATCCCATTGAGTGGCTCCTTGTGAAGCTCGACCGCCTGGGCCGCCGCATCGACAACCGCCCACTCACAGCCGAGAGCGAGACCGTAGCCAAGGCGCCCAAGGCGTAGGGCCGGAGCGATATCACATCGAACCAAATGAGGCGTCCAACGGGGCGCCTCAATTTTGAGGGTTCGAATCCCCAGCCTCCTTTCTCCGCACAAAAAAGGGCCCCAAATGGGACCCTTCTTCAAATTCGTACTGGCGGAGAGCTGGGGATTCGAACCCCAGATGCCCTTTTGGGGCATACTCGCTTAGCAGGCGAGCACCTTCGGCCTCTCGGTCAGCTCTCCGTAACAGCCGTTCTATAGTAACCAAACAGCCTAAGATGGGCAAGAGGAAATTTTCTAATTGCCTAGCATCCTTTCCTCATTGGAAGCTTCGCCTACCCCAGCGAGCGGTTGAGGGAGCCGAGCTCGTCGTTGCCCATGGTGCGCCACATTTGGAAGATGCAACCGCGTGCCAGGAAAAAGAAGCCGTTGTCGACCAGTTGAACAGCGGCATCTGCCAGCTGATTCGTCACGGCGGACACTGGCGGCAGCTCGAGTCCAGCCTTGCGAATGGTCTCGACCGCTTCCTCGAACGTCGGAGGCTCGCTGACGCCCATCTCGTTCATAAGGCCCTGCATTTCTTCCAGCGCGCTGCTGCCCGACTCCTCGCCACGTGGCACCAGACGGTAACAAGCCAGCGCAAGGTCGAGCTGATCGCAATTCCAATAGGCAAACGCCAGGCGATAGAACAGGTAGCCGATTGCAGAGCGATCGCTGGCAATACGTAGGCCGTGGCGCGCCACCTCGATAATCTCGTCAAAGCGCTCCAGACGCGCAAGAACGTTGATGAGCGCAAAGTGCGATTGCATGGACGAGCGCGCCAGATCGTAAAGATGGCGCACCTCGGGCAGCGCTCGTTCAAAGTCCTCTTGCTCGGCGTAAAAGCTGCAGATCTCGTGCTGGGCAAAGTACAGCGCATCGGGCGCACGAAGGATTCGCACAGAGCGGTCTTCTTCCAACACCGGTAGCACCATGCGCACCAGCTGGTTATCGCAAAACTGCGTTTGAACCGGACCTGTCGCCAAAAGCTCGGCGACGGCGCACTTAGCCTCCAACTCCTCGACAAGACGGGAAAAGCCTTCAAAAGCACCTGTACGGTCGACTTTTGCCTGCTCGCGCAATTCAACAACACGGGCCACGTATGGGTCATCGTCCTCTTCCATGACCTCCAACTCGTCAGCCTTATCGGCGAGCAGCAGATCGCGCAGCGCCGGCGGCAGTGTGCGATGGTCATCACGCGGACGAGCATGAACCTCCGCAGGCTCAATCGTCTCCGGAGCGGTTGACTCATACGCCTCAAGCACACGCTTGCACGGCATATCGTCCATGTCCATGCTCTCAAGATCCTTGGCGACAGGCACGCAATCGGCCAGATAGGCCGCGCGCCCAAAGAAATACGTTGCGACAACGCGCTCGCCCTGCTCACTGTCGGGAGCAGCAATCTGCACATAGCAGCGCGTGATGCAGGTGCCCGCGGCAAAACACGCTGCCGCAAGCGTGAGTGCCACGCGCGCATCGTGCTCCGCGGCCCAGATCGCACGCGTGTCCTCTTCCAGCTCGCGCCAGGCGTCATCTTGAGCGTCGTATTCACGTTGCGGCATGGCATTCACGACAGAGTGCCCAAACCGAACGAGCATAATCCCCTCGGCAACGTTTGCCCGATAGGTATAGTCGAGCCGCGTGACCACGTTGAGCGCCTCGACAATACGCGCGAAGCGGGTACGCACATCCCACTCACCGCCCGGCTGGCAAGCCACCGTACCCGGTTTGCCCCACGGGTTATCGCTCGAGGCCGTATCGAGCAGTCGGGGAACATCGTTGGTCGTCTTGGCGATATGCCACGCATCAAAGAGCGCGCAGCCCTCAAGGCTCGGCGAGGATGCCACAGGGGCCAATCCGGCCCCGATGCGCTCGAGGATGCCGGAGAGGCGGTTGAGACGGCACTCGATGGCAAGCAGCATGTCAATCTCGCCCTGGTCCAGCAGGCTACGATCAAAATTGAGATAGAACAGCTTCGACCGGTCGATGCGCGCTAGGCTCATTTCGGACTTGGCGGCAATGGTGCGCAGACGGGGCAAGTCGACCTCGCTCATAAGGGCGGCGGCATAACGCTCGATACCGCTCGGATTCTCGGCATGGTCAACGCGGTAGAGCAACGTCTCGATAGCGTCAGGTAGCGGTGCCGTGTTAAAGCCCAAAAACACCTCGACCGGCTCGGGCAACTTTACGAGCTTGATCTTGTCGACAACGTTTTGCATGTCCGCATCGAGACCGTCGGCGTCCGCCGTGTTCGCAACAGCGCTTTCGGAGTTGGCAAATATCACGTAGCGCAGGAACATCGATGCCATGAACTCGCCGTAAGGAAGGGAGCGGGCCGAATTCCATGTATCGTGATCGGACTGCTCGCGCATGGGGCCTTCGGGAGAGCCGACGGTTCGCGCGCACGTACGCATTGCACCGCTGGCTTCCCTTACCATAATCTCACCAATACTGGAATCCGACTCGTCAAGGACCAGTTCCATGTCGGGATCGTTGGGCAGCGGAGCCTCGCTAACGGGGCGGTCCACCTTGTACACCTCACCCGAAACGCTTACGTAGCCCAAAAGCGACACATGACTTTTGCCAACGAATTCGACGACATAACAAGATTCATGCTGGTCCTCGCCAAAGAGTTTCCAGACCACGCCATATGAGCGTCCCGCAGGCTGCTCGGGCATCGCCGGAAAGCGCTTCTTGGGATCGAGAAACCTGAGCTTGTATGTCGGACGCTCTGCCACGAAGTATCACCCTGATCGGTCGTTGAGAGAAGAAGTGGTCGCGGATGGGCCGCGACACCTACTCGGAATCTTACACGAGTCGACAGGAAATCGTCCGCTTCACGCCCGCGCCTCGACCGAGGTTCGAATCCGTGCGGTGCCGGCGTAAAAGAAAAGCCCCCGTTGCCGGAGGCTTCAAGTTCAATTGGTGCGGCGTATAGGATTCCGCGCATCCGCTGCGCGGATCCGCACCGGCTTCGCCCGCCTGCCGGCGTGCTCGCCCGCGGGCTAAAAACGCTCCGCGTTTTCTTTACGCCCGCGCCTCGACCGAGGTTCGAATCCATGCGGTGTTGCCATAAAAGAAAAGCCCCCGTTGCAGGAGGCTTTCGATTTCAATTGGTGCGGCGTATAGGATTCGAACCTATGACGTTCTGATTCGTAGTCAGACCCTCTATCCAGCTGAGGTAACGCCGCAGCGCAAGACATATAAAACCACTTTAGCTTATTGGAGTCAAGCACAATCTCAAACTTTTTTGTGGAACGCAGTTTTGTCATGCTGCTCCGCATATACCGCTGTTCCCCGTACGATCGATTGGCTTTTCGATCACGTCAAACTTGGCATCAAGTTCCCTCAGGAGCGATCTCACCCGCTGGGCACAATCATAATCGGCAAACGAGATGCTCAGCATGCGCGCGACCTGGTTGGAAGTCCCAACTCCATAGAAGTGCTCCAGCGCCACAAGTCCCTCGTGCATCACAAAGGTCTCGACCACATGCGGCGACTCCTCAAAGCACCATTGTGTCAACGGACCCTCACTCGTCTGTCGAACCACCAGGCCACCCATGCCAGACGGCTCACACGTTACAAGCAGGTACTCCCCACCCTCGTCGCTCTCAAACAAAACCACCCGATCATCAAACAGCTCCATCGCGTCCCCTTTCTCTCGCTCTTATTTAGCAAAAGCATAGCAGGTAGATGGCTGTATACAGAACAGTTGTTCGTGTGTTTTCTATTGAGCTGTCCGCACGGCATGGTATGGACCTGCGCACGAAATAGGGCACCCCCGAAGGAGCGCCCTTGCATATCCCCTATGCAGCCAACTTACGCGACCGGCTCGATCTTCTCGAGACCACCCATGTAAGGACGCAGAACCTCGGGGATCGTGATGGTGCCGTCGGCGTTCTGGTAGTTCTCCAGAATAGCGGCCATGGTGCGGCCGGCCGGCAGGCCGGAACCGTTGAGCGTGTGCAGGTAGCGCGAACCCTTGAAATTCTCGGGGTCGCGATACTTGATGTTGGCGCGACGGGCCTGGAAGTCGCCGCAGTTGGAACAGGAGCTGATCTCCTTGTAGGCGTTGTAGCTCGGCAGCCAGACCTCGACGTCGTAGGTCTGACGGGCAGAGAAGCCCAAGTCGCCGGTGCACAGGCTAATCACGCGATACGGAAGGCCCAGCTGCTGCAGCAGGTACTCGGCCTCGGCGGTCATGCTCTCGAGCTCCTCGTCGGACTCCTCCGGCTTAGCGAACTTGACCATCTCGACCTTGTCGAACTCGTGCTGACGGATGATGCCGCGGGTGTCGCGACCGGCGGAACCGGCCTCCTCGCGGAAGCAGGGGGTGAAGGCGGTGTAGCGGCGCGGCAGAGTGTCGGCATCGAGGACCTCGCCGGCGTGTAGGTTGGTAAGCACGACCTCGGCGGTGGGGATCAGGAAGTTGTCGCCCGAGACGTGATAGGCGTCATCCTCGAACTTGGGCAGCTGGCCCGTACCGAACATGGTCTGACGCTTGACGACGATGGGCGGCCACCACTCCTTAAAACCACGGCTGGTGTGCGTATCGAGGAAGAAGTTGATGAGGGCGCGCTCCAGGCGGGCGCCGGCGCCACCGAGAACGGTAAAGCGGCTGCCGGAGAGCTTATTGCCACGCTCGAAGTCGAGGATGTCCAGATCGGTGCCCAGATCCCAGTGCGGCTTAAAGTCGAAGTCGAACTCGCGCGGGGTGCCCCAACGACGGCGCTCAATGTTCTCGTCCTCGTCCTTGCCGTACGGCGTGGCCTCGCAAGGAATGTTGGGCAGGTGAGCCATGAAGTCGTACTGCTCCTGCTCGAGAGCAGTGCGGCGCTCGGCCAGACCGTCAATCTTCTCGTTGACGGCGCGCACGGCCTCCTTGGCGGCCTCGGCCTCGTCCTTCTTGCCCTCCTTCATCAGGGCGCCGATCTTCTTGGACTCGGCATTGCGCGTAGCCTGGAGCTCCTCGACCTCGGTGATGACGGCACGACGCTCGTCGTCGAGCTCAAAGAACTTCTCGCGATCCCAAGACGTCTGGCGGTTAGCCATGGCGACATCGATGGCATCGGGGTTCTCGCGAACAAACTTGATATCAAGCATTAGATCCTCCGGCGATATACATTCCATTTAGGTTGCAACCTTGTACATGTATGGGCAAGTATATACTTATGAGCGTTTACGACCCAACTCAACTACGCAAGAAGGCACCCAATGGACGCAGTTTTTTCCTTTTTGTTTGGCACCCGCACCGGTTTTGCCATCCTTTTCGCCGGCGGCATCCTGTTATTTGCGATTCTTGCCTTTGTAATGGAGAAGCGCACCCATAAGATGTACGTCGACCGCGGACCCAAGTCCGAGGATGAGGAAGACAGCTTCTGGGACTAACCTGCCAAAAAGGGACAGGTTTATTTTGGTCGGTTTTATCTGGGCAAACGCAAGCGCCCCGCAACTGGAATTGAGCCAGTTGCGGGGCGCTTTTTGCTATAGAGATAAAACCGCAGGAAAACCAGCCAAAATAAACCTGTCCCTAAATGGCAGGTTTTACTGGAGAGTTGCGTCGATGGCCTTGACCAGGGCGCTGCGCATGCCGGCATCCTCGAGCGCGATGACGCCCTTGATGGTGGCGCCGCCGGGCGAGCATACGGCATCCTTCATCGCCGCAGGATGCTGGCCAGTTGCAAGCTGCAGCTTTGCCGTACCCAGCACCATCTGGCTCACAATGCGATAGGCATCGGCACGCGGGATACCGTGCTTGACCGCCGCATCGCCCAGGGCCTCGATTGCCATAGCGACAAATGCCGGAGCGCAACCACCCACCGTGCCGCCCACAAACAGCAGGCTCGTATCGAGCTCGACCACCGCACCGAGCTTGCCAAGCAGATCAAGCACCACTGCGCTCTGCTCATCACTAAGCGTGGAAGCCTTCTCGCAAGCGATGACGCCCTCGTCCACCGAAACCGGTGTGTTGGGCACCGTCGAGATATGCGCAACGCCCGGCAGGACCTGCTCCCACTTGGCACTGTCCCAGGTCCAGGCAACCGACAGAACGACCTTTTTGGCAAGAGCATCCTTGAGCGGGGCGAATACCTTCTCGATCATGTACGGTTTGACCGCAGCGACCACGATATCGGATGCGGCGACGACCTCGGCGGCATCGTGGCAGGCGACCATGCCGCGCGCCTCGCAGCGCTCAACCAGTGCGTCGTAGCGACCCGCACAGGCGCACATGTCGCTCGCAGCTACACCGGCAGCGATCCAGCCATCGGCCATAGCGCTCGCCATATTGCCAAAACCGACAAATCCAATCTTCATATCGCATAGTCCTTTCAGACACATTCCTCAAAACGAAAGGTATTGTCCCACGCCATTGTTTCGTATTGCCGACCTATTTGTGATACGGCTCGCCACGGCTGATCTTGCAGGCACGGTAAATCTGCTCTAGCAGCACCACACGCGCCAGGTTATGCGGCAAGGTAATGTGTCCAAAGCTGAGCATCTCGTCGGCGCGGGCGCGCACCTCATCACTCACGCCGTCCGAACCGCCGATTACAAAGGCAATGTCGCTGCTGCCTCGCAGCATAAGATCGTCGAGCCGCGCCGAGAGCTCCTCACTCGAACGCTCCTTGCCCTCGATAGCCAGCAGGATCACATGCGCCCGAGACGGCAATGCAGCAAGAATTGCCGCCCCCTCCTTGTCGCGCGCGGCATCCACGCCGCCCGCCTTAGCCGGGTCGATATCGGCCACCTCGCGGATATCAACCTTGGCATAGGCACCTAGGCGCTTGGTGTACTCAGCGCACGCGTCCTTCCAAAAGCGCTCCTTGAGCTTACCGACGCAAACGACGGTGTATTTCACGCGCGTCTACTCCTTCGAATCGTTTTGAACTTTGCTGGCGGTCAGCATCTGCTCGAACATCGAGGCCGACTGCGAAAAGTCGCTCGGCAGCACGACCGTCGAGGTTTTACCCGTGCGAGCGAACTCCGTCATCATCTCGGACCACTGCGTAAACATGAACAGTTGGTTGGCCTTGTCATTGCCGACACCCGTCTCCTGGATGATCTCGAGCGAATCTTTGATACCCAGCGCGATGGCCTTGCGCTGGTTGGCAATGCCCTCGCCCGCCTTTTCCATAGCCTCGGCCTCGGCGGTCGCCTCGGTGACGCGCTTGATGCGGTCTGCCTCAGCGAGCTCCTGCGCCGCAGCGCGCTTGCGCTGGGCGGCGTTGATGTCGTTCATGGAGTTCTCAACCTCGGTCGGCAGTGCGATTTTGGTGATGAGCGTCGACACGAGGGTGAAGCCGTAGGCGGCCATCTGCTCGGAAACGGTAGCGTTGACATCCTTGGCGATGTCATCCTTCTTGGCAAAGACCTCATCGAGCGTGTAAACGGGAATCGAAGAGCGCAGGGCGTCGGTGATGAAGTCACACATCTGGTCGACGGGCTCCTGCAACATGTAGTAGCTCTTGTAGATACCCGAATCTGCCGGGCCGGCGCCCATGTCATAGCTCACGTGGTACTGAGCAGAGACCTCAAGGCCGATGGTCACGTTGTCCTGGGTCTTAACGTCGATGCCAAAACCGTTTTTCATGGTGCGCAGACTCACCGTGGCAGCCTTGCGGTCGATCACGGGCACCTTCATGTGGAAGCCCGCGTTGACGATGCGGTTAAACTTGCCCAGACGCTCGATGATCACGGCATGCTGTTGTTCAACGACATAGCAGGCGCTGGGAAGCAGCAGCAACAGGATGATGATGGGAATCAAAAGGCTGGTAAGGGCGGCGATGATACCGGAAAACAGCATGGTCTCTCCTCTGATAGGCACACGTTGGCATTAGGATACCCGTCCAAGGAGATCGTGCATAACAAAAAAGCTCCCATTGCTGGGAGCTCTTTCATTCAATGGTGCGGGCGAAAGGACGTCCGCGTATCCGCTTCGCGGATCCGCACCGGCTTCGGCCGCCTGCCGGCGTCCTCGCCAGCTCGCTAAAAACGCTCCGCGTTTTCTTTACGCTCGCTCCTTCACAGGTTCAAGTCCCTGTGATGGGCCCATAACAAAAAAGCTCCCATTTCTGGGAGCTCTTTCATTATATGGTGCGGGCGAAAGGACTTGAACCTTCATGGGGTTGCCCCCATACGGACCTGAACCGTACGCGTCTGCCAATTCCGCCACGCCCGCGTGCAGGAATTAGAATAACGGAGCGCCACCACGAACGCAAGAACTATTTTTGAAAAAGTTTGCGAGCATTTTCCCAAGCGGCTTGCGCGATTGTCTTGGCATCCTCACCAGTGCGATCGACACGGTCGTTAACCAGCGCGTTTGCCGTAATGGAGATCATTGCGGGCTCGCATTCAAGACCGCGGATGGGCTCCGGAGCCATATACGGGCAATCCGTCTCGAACAAAATTCGATCGAGTGGGGTTGCCGCAAATGCCTCGCGCACGTCGTCGTTGCGCTTAAAGGTGGCCGCACCACCATAGGCGATATAGCAGCCCAGCTCCACAAAGCGCTCCATCGTGGCGCGGTCCTCGCCAAAGCAGTGCAGTACACAACCGGCCTGAGGAACGCCAACCTCGCGCAGCACGTTGTACGCATCCATGTGCGAGGTGCGCTCATCATCCGAGTCCTCGTGCCGCAAATGCAACTCCACCGGCACGTTGCAACGCACGGCAAGCTCAAGCTGACGCGCCATGCAGTCAATCTGCACGTCATGAGGAGCCGGCGCGACATCGTCGTCATAGTCCATGTGGTAGTCCAGGCCAATTTCGCCGATACCAACACACAACGGATCGTCGAGCGCAGTCACAATCTGGGCATGGATATCATCGGTGTAGTCCGGTGCGCCATAGGGGTGCACACCGGCGAGATACTTGATCTGTGGAATATCCTGCATCGGCAGAATCTCGTGCGTCAGCCAGTCGCTATAGTCCGTCACGCTTCGTTTATCGGCAATGGGATCGAAGACCGTCACCAACAGATCGATGCCTGCGGCTTTAGCGCGCACGAGCGTCTCGGGCACTTCCTTGCCCCAAAATGAGAGCAGATGCGCGTGGGTATCGGCAAGTGGTGCCAGCGGCTCCGGACAGACAACCGTTTTCTTTTTCTTGGTAAACGTCACGCGTTCGGCATCAGGCGTCATGGGAAAGCTCCTGGGCCAGGCGGACAAAGTCGGCAACATCGAGCGCCTCGGCACGCGTGGTGGGCGCAATACCGCAAGCCTCAAAGGCGGCATCGAGAACATCCTTGGCAAAGCCGTTGGCACTCATGGAATTGCGGATGGTCTTGCGGCGCTGAGCAAACGCAGCGTCAATTACACGGGCCACAAACTCGCGATCGAGCTCCTCGGGCACTACGCCGTCAATACGATCGATGCGTACGACGGCCGAGTCCACATGCGGCGCCGGCATAAAGCAGCGTGGCGGCACCTCAAAACGTCCTGTTACCTGCGCACACAGGCCGAGCTTTGCCGTATAGCCGCCATAGGTCTTGTTGCCCGGCGTCGCGGCAATGCGATCGGCAACCTCCTTTTGAACCATGACCACGGCACGCTTGAGCGCTGGCATCGTCTGGAAGAACTGCAGGATGATCGTCGCCGCCACGTTATAGGGCAGGTTCGCGACAAACACCGTGGGCTCGCCACCAGCAGTCTGCTCGATCTGTTCCGGCGGCACCTTGAGCGCGTCGCCCATGATAAAACGGAAGTTGGCATAGTCGGCGGCATGGGCATCGAGCACCGGCTCGAGCTCGGGATCGGCCTCGATCGACGTGACGCACGCCGCCTCCTGCAGC
>URNK01000003.1 GCA_900549195.1 uncultured Collinsella sp. | reverse complement strand
CTCGTGGGCTCGGAGATGTGTATAAGAGACAGGCCGTGGGCTGTGCGCTCGTGCTGTTTATCGCTGCCGTCGTGGGCTACGTCAACCGCAGCGTTGACGTGGAACTCAACGGCCAGAAGACCGCGGTGCGCGTGGGCTCTACGCTGCAGAATCTCATCGACGAACAGGATTTGACTGACACCTACGACGCAGGCGACCTGCTGGCCGTCGATGACAGCGTGCTCAAGCGCCATGGTGGCGAAAAGCTGTCGGTGAAGGTCGACGGTAAGCGCGTGAAGCAGGGCAAATGGGATGGCCGCGAACTTGAGGGCGGCGAGAAGGTGACGGTCAAGGATGGCCGTAACACCTACGAGAAGCACGAGGTTCAGGCTACGGTTATCGAGCCCAAGCTCAAGGTCGAGGGTACGGGCGCTATCGAGTATGTGCAGACGTGGGGTGTCCAGGGCCGCTCCGAGGTGTGGGTTGGTGAGCAGTCGGGCAAGACGCAAGACCGCGGCGAGGTTGTGCCCGCCACCGATTGCGTTGTTGCGTGCGCCAGCGTGGCGCCCAAGGGCAACAAAAAGTACGTGGCGCTGACGTTTGACGAGGGTCCGAGCGGCGCCACCAAACAGATCTTGCAGGTGCTCAAGGAAAAGGGCGTCACCGCGACGTTCTTCATTTCGGGCGATGCGGCCGAGGCCTCGCCTGCCACGGCCAAGGCGATTGTCGATGCCGGGTGCGAGATCGGATCCAACAGCTACAGCGACGATTCGCTCAAGGGTCAGGACCGTGACGCGGTACGCGAACAGATCACGAAAGGCACCGATGCGATTAAGTCGGCGACCGGCGTAAAGACGATGCTACTGCGTGCTCCCTACGCTGCCTTTGACGAGCAAAACTGGATTGATGCGATGGACCTGGTCTCCGCCGTGGTCTCGTGGAATATCGACTCGGGCGACTGGCTGCTCAACGGTGCCGACGAGCAGGTCTCGACGGTGCTCGATTCGGTGACGCCGGGCAATATCGTGCTGCTCACCGATAGAGACGAATGCGCCGAGCAGACGCTCGAGGCGCTGCCGCAGATTATCGACGGCCTCATCGCCGACGGCTACAAAATCGTGACGCTCAGCGACCTGGTCAAGACGGACACGTCGCTGAGCAAAAAGCTCACCTCGCTGACGAAGGTCACCATGCCCAAGGACGCCGTGCTCCCCCAACTTGCTGAGGACAATGACACCACAGGGTAGTTATTGGGTAGTCATTTAAGAACGTCCCCAATGACTATGTCACGGATGCGTCAGCGTTTGGTATGCCTGCAATGTGCAGCGCATAAATTCGATGCCGCAGGGCGATGCTGATGCTATAGTTACTGCGGTTAATGAGGGTCAAGAGAAAGGTTACAGGTGAAATCCAAACCTCGACCATACAGTCGATGACCCCATGCAGGTGCTTTTTGCGCATGCACGGGGTGTAAGCGTCGAGCGGCGTGCCGCCCGCGCATGCGTATACATATCCAGAAGCCCCCGGACGCCGCACGCGCGGCCGCGTCCGGAGGAATAATGATGGGGAGCACCATTGAATTATCTGAGTGAGATGCTCAAATTGCCGGTCTTGGACGTCGACGGCGAAAAGCTCGGCGTGGTCAACGATTTTGGTATTGCTACCGGCGAAGTTTTTCCGCACGTGACGTCGCTCGCGTTCCGCGGACCCGGCAAGACGCCGTTTATGATCAGCTGGCGCAAATGGGTCGACCGTATCGACGAGACGGGCGTACACCTTAAGACGTCGGCTACCGAAATTCGCTTTTCGTACCTGCAGCCGACCGAACTCTTACTCGCCCGCGACGTGCTTAACAAGCAAATTGTCGACACGCAGGGCATGAAGGTCGTGCGCGTAAACGACATCAAGTTTTCCATGTCGGGCGAAAATCAGCTGCGCCTACTGGGTGCCGAAGTTGGCGCCCGCGGTCTGCTGCGCGCGATCAGCCCCACACTCGAGCATGTCGTCGAGGGCTTTATGAAGCACCTGGGCAAGCCGCTCAGTGAGGACATCATCGCTTGGTCCTACATGGACCTGCTCGACCGCTCGACCAAGAACATTCAACTCTCGGTGTCGCATAAGACGCTCGGCGAGCTACACCCTGCCGACATCGCCGACATTATCGAGCAGCTCGACCCGCGCCTACGTGCGCAGGTGTTTGCGCAGCTCGATACTGCCCAGGCCGCCGAGGCCATCTCGGAGTTCGATGACGACGAGCTTATGACCGAGATGCTCGAGGGCCTGTCCGATACGGACGCATCGTCGATGCTGGCCATGATGGACCCGGACGACGCCGCCGACCTGATCGACGAGCTCGATTACGAGAAGGCCGAGAAGCTCCTGCGCCTGATGGGCGTCAAGGAGGAGAAGGCGATTCGTAACCTGCTGGGCTATGAGGACAACACCGCCGGCCGCATCATGACCTCGGAGTTTGTCTCGCTGCCCGCCACGGCGACGGTCGGCGATGCCATCGAGGCGATTCGCAAACTCGATGAGGACTTCGAGAGTGTCTATTACGTCTATACCGAGGATCCGAGCGGCATGCTCACCGGCGTGCTCTCGCTGCGCACGTTGATCGTGGCCGACCGCGATGCCACGCTGGGCCAGCTCGCCTATCGCGACCTGGTCTACGTGTCGCCCGACGAGGACCAGGAAGACGTGACGGACGAGATGACCAAGTACGACCTGGTTGCCATCCCTGTCTGCGACGAGAACCGTCATATCCTGGGTATCGTGACCTTCGACGACGCCATGGACGTTATCGCCGAGGAGCATCAGGAGGACCTGCAGATCGCCGGTGTCGGCTCGGGCGATAGCGCGTCGGACGACTCGACGAACGTGCTCAGCTGGTTCGTGCATCGTCAGTACTGGGTCGTCGTGTGGGGCATCGCCTCGTGCATTATGGCGACGGTGCTGGGGACGGCGCTGGGCTCCGCGCATCTGGTGGTGTTCCCCATGTGCGCCATGCCGCTCGTGCTGCTGGCGGCCTCGCGCATGGTGTCGTTCGTCAAGAACTACTTCCTCGAGTACGACGGTCACGACGACGAGCCCAAACCGTACCTGGGATTCTTCTTCCAGAGCACGGGTATGGGCCTGATCCTTTCGCTTGTTACTTACCTGTGCGCGCAGCTGGTGCGCACTGCCGCGTTCCTCGATGCCCCTATGTTTGAGGAGCAGCTCTTTACCGGCTGCTTTAATATCGCGGCCATCATCTGCCTGGTGGGCAACATGAGCGCCGTGATTTACCTGATGGTGCTGTTCTGGCGCGATGAGCACGACCTTAATACGTCGGGTACCGCCATGAACGTCATCGCCGTCATGATCTCGTGTGTGGCGTACTGCATCGCCGCGGTGCTGCTCACCATGTCGGTCATGGGGTAGGTGGTCGCGTGCAAAATACGAAGCAAAAGCCGAGCACCAAGCAAAAGCTGACCATCGCGGCCATCTTTGGCGCCATGGGCCCCGGTCTTCTGGCGGCGCTTTCGGGCAATGACGCTGGCGGCATCGCCACGTATTCCAGCGCGGGCGCCAGCTATGGCTATAAGATGCTCTGGATGCTTCCCGTCATGACCGTGCTGCTTATCGTGACGCAGGAGACCGCGGCGCGCTGCGGATGCGTCACGGGTAAGGGCCTGGCGTCGCTCATTCGCGAGCGCTTTGGCGTGCGCAAGAGCGTGCTGGCCATGGCAGCGCTGTTGATCGCCAACACGGCGGTGACCATCTCGGAGTTCGCGGGTATCGCGAGCGGCCTTGCTCTGTTTGGCGTTCCGGCGAGCATCTCGGTGCCGCTCGTGGCGCTGCTGGTGTGGATGCTTACCATGTCGGGCAGTTTCCAGCGCATCGAGAAGATTCTGCTGCTGGTAAGCTGCGTGTTCGTGACCTACATCGTCGCCGCGTTTATGGCCGGCCCCAACTGGGGCGAGGTCGCGGTCGACTTGGTCGTCCCCAATATTCAGAACGATCCCAGCTACGTGTCGCTCGTGGTCGCAACGATCGGTACCACCATCGCACCGTGGATGATCTTCTTGGCTCAGAACAACGTGGTCGATAAGAATGCGGGCGAGGACGACATCGTGTTGCAGCGTATTGATACCGTGAGCGGCTCGCTTGCCGCCGATGTCATTGCCGGCTTTATTATCATCACGACCGGTACGGTGTTGTTCCCGGCGGGCATTCAGATTAGCGATGCCGCCGATGCCGCCCGCGCACTGGAGCCCATCGCGGGCCAGTGGTCCACGGTACTGTTTGCCTCGGGCCTGGTCGCGGCGAGCTTCTTGGCCGCCTGCGTGCTGCCGGGCGTTACGTCGAGCGCTATCTGCGAGGCATTTGGCTGGGAGCGCGGTGCCGACCGCAGCTGGGACGAGGCCCCGGTTTACCGCGGCATCATTACGGCCATCATCGGTATCTCTGCCGTGCTGGTGCTTATGCCCGGCGTCGATCTGTTCCAGATTATGATGACCTCGCAGGTCATCAATGGCGTGCTACTGCCCGTGGTTCTGGTGTTCCAGGTGGTTATCGCCGCCGACCGTCACATCATGGGTGCCAACCGCAATGGCCGCGTGTGGAACGTGCTCACTTGGGCGACTATCGCCGTGATTACGGTGTTGACAGTCGTCATGTTTGTGCTGCAAGCGATGGGCTACAGCGCTTAACGCCCACTTTTGCTTCCGAACAGGCCGCAGCGATGGACTGCGGCCTGTTTTTTGCCCGCGACCTCTTGGGGCCGGCTCGAAAAGAGTGATTTTGGGTTGTTTGCTGCGGGCTATTTGTCGGTGCCCAGCTTGTGCGGCTTGAAGGCAAGCGCATTGACGAGTGCGTCGGTGGCAGACTTGACGGCTGCCGGCTGCGGATCGTTGACGTGATCCTCGGGATGCACGGGCAGGTCCTTCTTGACGGCATCGTGGATCAAGTTGAGGTACTCAGTCACGCCAGTGGTCGATAGGTGCGTGCCATCGCCATCGAACAGGTCGTTGCGGTTGGCGCTGTATCCGTACCAGTCGATAACGCGCACGTTCTTGTAGCGCGTAGCGGCGTTAGCGATGGCCTGGTTGGTAGAGCCAACCCACGGCTGCGGGCTGCGCGTGTTCACAAACACCACAATACGCTTATCTCCTGCATCGTCCATGATGGCGTCGATCTGGTCGTCGGTTACCAAGCCGTTGGTGCCCAGTGCAAAGACCACGATCTTGCCGGCAAGGTTCTGCTGGATATAGCCCTCAAATGTCGCGCGGCCCGCATCAAACTGGCGGCCCTTTTCGGCATCGATATGGCTGTGCGGGAACACACCGTCAAAGGTGTCTACGGCACGCAGCGACACGGAGTCGCCGATCATAAGCAGATCGTAGGAGCCATCGGGGAAGCCGTCGTTGTCCTTGTCGGTGTCGTCGGCCGCCTGCTGGTCGGTGGGCGCGGTGTTCTTGGCTTCCTTGTTGAGGACTTCGGCGCCCTCGCCGCTCAGCGCAGACGTCTCGGGCACAAAGATCAGGCCGCCCAGTGCAACGACCAATACGACAGCGCAGGCTGCGCAGACGGGGACGTGCGTGCGTGCCCAGTTGGCGGGCGTGGTGGTGCCATCGCGGAATTCGGCAACGGTGCGCCCAAAGGCGCCCTTCCTAAACGGCGTCTCGATAAAGCGATATGAGCATTCGGCCACGGCGACCACCAACAGCACCTGCAAAATGTACTGCCACCACGGTGTATCGTTGATGTTGGCGACCGGGTTCATGAGCAACAGCAGGGGATAGTGCCACAGGTAGATGCTGTACGAGCGCTTGCCAACCCATACGAGCGGCTCGGCGGACAGCGCGCGGGCAACCATTCCCTGGGGCTGCACGCAGGCCGCGATGACCATGAGTGTGAGGATCGAGCACAGCAGCGTGCCTCCGCGATACTGGAACGCGGTGTAGCCGTTGGTGAGCGCGACCATGGCGGCAAGGCCAACCAGACCCACGAGGCCCAACACATCGATGGATGCGGGCGAGGA
Organism: uncultured Collinsella sp.; assembly: GCA_900549195.1. Lineage (GTDB taxonomy): Bacteria > Actinomycetota > Coriobacteriia > Coriobacteriales > Coriobacteriaceae > Collinsella. The sequence continues at coordinate 21,012 of URNK01000003.1, read as the reverse complement.
CCAAAAGCGCACGAGGGCGCTCGGCTGTGCCGGGCCGGTCTCGGCTGATTCGTCGGCCTTCTCGCCAGGCTTGCCCTCGGCGTTCGTGCCGTGCTTGGCGGCGCCAGCCAGGCGATTGAGCCCCAAACGATGTGCGAGACGCACCGGCGCCAGGTCGCGATCGGGGATAAAGGCCATCCAGGCACCCAGCAGCAGCGAGAACACGCGGGTGTCGGTGCCGTAGTACACGCGGCTGGGGTCGGCGGCAGGGTTGTAAAGCACCATCATAGCGAGGGCAGATACCGCGGCAAGGCCCAGAACCATGCGGCGCGTGTTGGGCTTGCTCACATGCATGGATACCATGGCAAACAGCAGTGGCGGCCAAATCAGGTAGAACTGTTCCTCGATGGCAAGCGACCAAAAGTGCGTGAGCGGCGAGGGGTCGCCCAGAGCATTGAAGTACGAGACGTTTTGGGCAATCTGCCACCAGTTGTTGAAGAACAGCAGCGACGGCAGGATGTCGGGGCGCATCTTGGTGAGCATCACGTGGTTAAAGATGGTGCACAGCGCGCAGGTCACCACCACGACGGTCACCACGGCGGGGACCAGGCGACGGATGCGGCGGATCCAGAAGCTCTTGAGGTCGATGCGGCCGGTCTTAGCGACTTCGTTGAGCAGCAAGCGCGTGATCAGATAGCCCGAAAGCACAAAGAAGATCGTGACGCCGAGCAGGCCGCCCTGAGCCCACGTGAGGTTAAGGTGATAGAGCACCACCGCGACGACGGCGAGCGTACGCAGGCCGTCAAGGGCAGGGATGTAGCGGGACTTGGGGCGAGCAGGCGTCTGCTCCGCGGCGGGAGTGTTGGCGCGGCCCGCGTTGTTGGCAGAAGCGCGATGGGGGCTCGTGGTGCGTCGCGGCTCGTTGGCACGGCGTTCGCTCTTCACGCGTTCGTGCGGCGCCGGCTCGTTGCCCGTGCGGCGTCGACCGCGCGAGCCCGATTGCGAGAATTGTTCCATAAAACATCATCCAATGACGAGAATAATCAGCACGTATTCATTGTAGCTGCCTGCTCCTGTGAATGCTTGCTGCTGGCGCAACCTCAAGGGTGCGTTCACATCAAAGTGAACTAAAGTTATAGAGGTGCGAAGGCGCGCAATCGACGGTCGACGGTGGGTGCAAAGCCCGCAGATGAGGAGGTTTCCATGGCAGATCGTGGCATCGTTGCGGTGTTCGGCAGCATGAACATGGACCTTTCGGTGGCGTGCGAGCGCATACCGCGTGCGGGCGAGACCGTCGGCGGCAGCGGGTTTATCACCAACGCCGGCGGCAAGGGCGCCAATCAGGCCGTAGCTGCCGCGCGTATGGGCGCGTGCACGCACATGATCGGCGCGGTCGGTCGCGACGCGTTCGGCGCATCGCTCGTGGTGGGGCTCCAAGACGCCGGCGTGGACTGTGACTTTGTAGTGCATCGCGATGACGTGGAGACGGGAGCGGCGACCATCATTCGCTGCGAGGGCGACAACCGCATCATACTGTCACCGGGCGCCAACCATGCGCTTGCGGGCGCGGACGTTGCCTGCGCGCTGAGGCGTCTGGTGGCCCATGAGCTCGACGGCGACGCCAGCGAGATTGCCCCGGCTGCCGGAAGCGTCTTTATCGCCCAGGGCGAATGTGACCTTGCAGCGACGGCCGAGGCGCTTGTTTGCGCTCGCGAGCTGGGGTTCTATACGGTCTTTAATCCGGCGCCTGCCTGCGAGCTGCCTGCGGAGGTCTGGCCTGCGGTCGACCTGGTCTGTCCCAACGAGACCGAGTGCCAGGTTCTGACGGGCATTCTGCCCACGGATGATGTGAGTTGCGTCGCCGCGCTCAATGCGCTGCTCGACAAGGGCGCCGGCGCCGCGGTCATCACGTTGGGCGGTGCCGGCTCGGTTACGCTCGGCGATGGCGGTGAGCTGCTGCGCATGCCGGCACTTTCGAGTACGGTAGTCGATACCACGGCCGCCGGCGATACGTTTATCGGCGCGTTGGCGGCGGCTCGCCTAGAGGGCTTGCCGCTCTTTGAGTGCATGGCCGCGGGTGCTCGCGCCTCGGCAGTGACGGTGTCGCGCCTGGGCGCTCAGCAATCCATTCCCATGCGCGCCGAAGTTGAACATTGGTTTGGTTAAACGATAAAGACGGAGAAGCGGAGTAGAACAATGGCAATCAAGAAGCTGATCCTTGATCTGGATATGGGTGTTGACGATGCGATGGCGCTGGCCTATGCCATCGCGAGCCCCGAGGTGGAGCTCGTGGGCATCACCACGTGCTTTGGTAACGTGCGCGTCGAGCAATCGGCGCACAATTGCCTGGCGGTGCTCGATCTGCTGGGTCGCCCCGAGGTTCCGGTGTACCTGGGTGCCGACCGTCCTCTGCAGGCGACTGAGCCCTATACGCCGCCGGCGTCCACCGCGCTCATTCACGGCAAGAACGGCATCGGCGGCGCGAGCGTGCCCGCGTCGCCCTACGAGCCGGTGGGGGCGACCTCGGCCGACGGCAACGCTGCGGTCGATTATCTGATCGATGCCGCGCGCACCTATGGTCCCGATTTGGTCTACGTAGCGACTGGCCCGCTCTCCAACCTGGCGCTCGCCCTGGAGCGCGATGCGGCGGCGATGATGTCCATCGGCCGCGTGGTCGTGATGGGCGGCGCCCTTACCGTGCCCGGCAACGTGAGCGCGGGCGCCGAGGCCAATATGGCGAGCGACCCCGAGGCAGCCGACGCGGTGCTGCGCTCGGGCCGTAAGCTCACCATGGTGGGTCTGGACGTGACGCATCGCGTGGTGCTCACACGCCGCGACATTGCCGGCTGGACGGGCTCGGGCACCATGGCGGGCTGCGCATTTGCGAGCATGGTCGAGCACTACATTGGCTCGTACGAGATGAACGCACCCTACCTGGGTGGTTGTGCGCTGCACGATCCGCTGGCCGTTGCCGTGGCGATCGACCCCACGCTCGTAGGTGCGCTCGGCTGCAACCTGCGTGTTGATCTGCTGGGCGAGTACCGCGGTCGCACCATCTGCGATGAGCGCCGCCTGTCCGATCCGGACAAGAGCGCGCTTGTGGCACTGACCGTGGATGCTCCGCGCTTCCTGTCCGAGTTCAAGACGCGTATGGCCCGTGTCCTTGGCTAGGCTCGGGATCGAAGCACGCCCATCTGCTCGATGTGGCCGCTGGCGGGCCGACATCTACCGTTCGCCAGCCCGATGGTCCCCGGGGCGGGGAGAGCGCTATAATGCATTCTGCATCTTGGATTGTTACTCCTGTGTGGAGGCATGCCCAAGAGCAATACAACACGGATTGTTACGTAAGGCATGACCGCAATAGCACTGCTATTGGCTATCATGCCTTTTTCTGTGAGTGTTCTTGAAAGGAGGTTCACCATGCTTGCAATTAAAAAGCTTAACAACAACGCGGTTCTTTGCCGTGACGGACAGGGGCGAGATGTCATCGCCATGGGCAGGGGCGTCGGTTTCGGCGGAGATTTTCCTCGAGAGCTCCCTCTTTCTAAAATCGAGCATACGTTTTACGACATTGATCCTAAAGGACAAGATGTCATGAGGGATCTCCCCTCGGATATCGTGATGTTTGCGGCGAAAGTTATGGACATCGTTGCCAACGAACTGCCCTACGACCTCTCGACCAATGCGACGCTGTTCATGGCTGATCACCTGTCGTTTGCCGTTGCGCGAGCCCAAAAGGGGGTCCGCATCGCGATGCCTCTTGCCTATGAAGTGCGGGAGACGTATCCGAAGGAATACAAGGCTGCCCAGTTTATCGTCATGCGACTCGAGAAGGAGCTCGGAGAGCGGCTTCCCAAGGATGAGATTGCCAGTATTGCGATGAATCTCGTGAACGCACGGGTTGTTGAAGCCGTCAAAGCCACGGCCGAGCCCGCAAAGCAGTTCGACGATATGCTCGAGGACGTTATCGAGATTCTCGAAAGCGATTTCCGCATTATTGTCGACCGCGATTCCTTTGATTTCACCCGCTTCGCCACGCATCTGCGGTACCTGTTCAAGCGCATTCAAGCCGGCGAGTCGCTGAACAGCGCCAACATGCAGATGTACAAGAACTTTCGTGAGGAGTTTCCGCAGTTGGCAGAGTGCGTGAAGCATATCGGTTCCTATTGTCGTGAAACGTGGGACGCCACGCTCTCCGAGGAGGAGGAACTCTATCTGATGATCCATCTCAACCGGATCATCTCCAAAAAAGGATTGTAACCCGTAGCCATTCGGGGCATGACCTTTGCCGATTCGAACAGTAAGCCAAGATTGTGCAAAGGAGCCAATGATGGCAAATTACAAAAAGGTGGCAGAGCAGATTCTCTCCACTGTGGGCGGGGCGGAAAACGTGGCTTCGGTTACGCATTGCATGACGCGCCTGCGCTTCAACCTCAAGGATGAAAGCCTCTCGAATGATGAGAAGCTTGAGGACATCTCGTCTATCATCAGCGTCGTGCACGCCGGAGGGCAGGTGCAGCTGGTGGTCGGGCCCACGGTCGACAAGGTCTACGATGAGGTTTGTAAGCAGGGCGGATTCGAGGTCACGGCATCGATTGACGAGGAACTCGATGGCCCTCAGCTTAGCTGGAAGGAGCGCTTGGCGCCCAAGCACCTCTTCAATCAGCTGCTCGATGCCGTGAGCGGCGCTATCACCCCGATCCTTCCGATCTTTTGTGTCGCCGGTATCTTCAAGATGCTCGTTATTCTGTTTGGGCCCGAAGGCGCCGGTTTTATGTCCGAAACGAGCGACCTGTATCGGATCCTTTCCCTGGTGGGCGATGCGGCGTATTACTACTTCCCGGTGTTTGCCGCCTATAGCTCGGCTAAGAAGTTCAAAACGAGTCCTGTGCTGGCACTGCTCATCGCTGTTGTGATGATTTATCCCGACATGCTCGCTATTGTTGAGGACGGAAAGCCTTTCAGCGTCTTCGGCATCCCCATGCAGCTCGTCAACTACACCCAGGCTGTTCTTCCGGTCATCTTGATCACCTGGGCCCAGTCCTATGTTGAGCGCTTCTTTAAGAAGATCTCGCCTGATATGTTGCGCATTCTGATCGTACCCGTGGGTACGGTGCTCGTGATGTTGCCGGTCGCGCTGTGCCTCTGCGGCCCTGCCGTCCAATTTGTCATGGGCCTTGTGGCCGATTTCATCATTTGGCTCGCCTCTGTTGCCGGTCCCGCTGCGACCGCGGTTATCGGCGCATTCTGGAATCTGATCATCGCCACCGGCATGCACGTGCCGATCTATACCGCCATATTGCCCGCCGCGCTCCAGAACGGTTACGACGCCATCTTATACCCCGGCACCGCGGTTGTAGCCTACACCACGCTTGCCATCGCGCTCGCCTATGGCCTGCGCGCTAAGGGCAAGGAGAGTCGAGCCACGGGCTGGAACTTGTTCATCACCTATGCCTTCGGTCGCGTGAGTGAGCCCATCATCTACGGCATCCTGTTTCGCGACAAGAAGGCTCTTGCCTGGAACATGATTGGTGGTGCTGTCGGTGGTCTGCTGGTAAGCCTTCTTCATGCCAACGTCTATATCTTCACTGGCGTTGGTTTCCCATGGATGAACGTGCTCATGTTTGCTCAGGATATCATCCCTGGCACCATCGGGTGTCTTGCTGGCGGTGCCGTGACGTTTGCGTTGGCGATGATTTTTGGATTTGAAGGACAGGAGAAGATGCCGTTGAAGTCCAAGAGCGGCGATTCTGAGGCCGTTGAATCCGTCGAGGCATAAGAGGCTACTACACAAATATGCTCCCCAGCCGTTGCGCGGTCCGACCCCTTGGCCGCGCAACGGTACTGTGCTGTTGCGCGGCACTTGCCGAGTCCGTTGCGTTCGACAGTGTGGGCCGGGAATTTGATAGAAAGGACGACACCATAATGTTTAGAGAAGATTTTTTATGGGGCGGGGCTCTGGCTGCAAACCAGTGCGAGGGAGGATGGAACGAAGGCGGTCGCGGTTTAGCCAATTCCGACATGCTGCCGTTTGGCGATCAACGCATGGACGTCATGCGGGGAGACCTTGATCCGCGTGCGTTGGCACCCGACAGCTTCTATCCCGCTCGCAAGGGCATTGATTTTTACCATAGGTACAAGCAGGATATTGAACTGTTTGCCCAGATGGGTTTTAAATGCTTGCGCTTATCAATCGCCTGGAGCCGCATTTTTCCCAAAGGAGACGAAGCCGAGCCCAATGAAGAAGGCCTTGCCTTTTACGAGGATGTTTTTAGGACGTGTCGCGCGCATGACATTGAGCCTTTGGTGACGCTCAACCACTATGATGTCCCCATGCATCTCGTCGATGCGTATGGCGGATGGCGCGATCGCAGGTTGGTCGACCTGTTCGAGCGATATTCGCGTACCGTGTTCGAGCGCTATCGGGGATTGGTCAATTATTGGCTGACCTTTAACGAGATCAACATCATGACGCAGGCGTGCTTTATGGCGGCGGGGATCATCTTCGAGCAAGGGGAGAATCGCTATGCAACGGTTCACACGGCCGTGCACCATGTATTGGTTGCGAGCGCCCGTGCGGTCGGGGCGTGTCATGAACTGTGCCCTGGGGCGAAGATCGGTTGCATGCTCAACGCAGGTGTCTTCTATCCGGCTACATGTGATCCGGACGATGTGCTGGCTGCGCAGGCTGAGAATCGCAGCCATTACATGTTTACCGACGTCCAGGTGCGCGGTGCGTACCCGAGCTATGTTCTCAAGGAATACGCCCGCCATGGTTTTGAGGTGCCCTATCGGGATGATGACCGCGAAGTACTGGCTGCAAACCTGGTCGATTTCGTCTCGTTTTCGTATTACTCGACGCGCGTCGCAAAAGCGCATGCGGAAGGTCAGTTCGATTCGAACCTTCTTCGCTCGGCGCCTAATCCGTATCTAAAACAGGAGCCTTGGGGGAGGTTTATCGACCCCAAAGGGCTGCGCGTCACCATGAATGAAATCTGGGATCGCTATCAAAAGCCGCTGTTCATCGTCGAAAACGGTTTGGGTGCTCCTGATGTGCCGGAAGATTCGGGTGAAATAGAAGACGACTATCGAGTTGAATACCTGCGGGCCCACATCGAGGCGATGAGGGAGACCGTCGAGCTCGACGGGGTGGAACTCATGGGATATACCTGTTGGGGCCCGATCGATTTGGTTTCGGTCGCCACAGGACAGATGCGTAAGCGCTACGGGTTTATCTATGTCGATCGAGACGATAGCGGTGCGGGCTCGTTTGAGAGACGTAAAAAGAAAAGCTTCGAATGGTACCGACGCGTAATAGCAAGCAATGGCGAAGACCTTGCGTAATAACGTTAAGATGGACAAATGCGCCCGTTGGGGGAATAGTCGTGCCACTTCGCTTGACAACAGGCTAAACTAGCTATTAAACATTTACTATTCTGTTTAGATTGAATTTGCGGTCGTTTAGTTGCCGAGCCACGGGGCGGTCAAGCCACGATGCTCCGCCACGGCCGTTGCTAGGGGGAACAATGGCCAAAGCAAGTGTTCGCGAGATCAGCCGCATCACCGGTTTTTCGCCTGCGACCGTGTCCAACGCGCTCAACCGCAAGCGCAGCGTGAGCGAAGAGACCGCCAAGGTCATCCTGGAGTGCGCGCAATCGCTTGGCTACCAGCAGTCGACGCAGCTCGAGAGCATTCAGTTTGTGCTCGCGCGCAAGACGGGCGCCATTTTGGACGAGAGCACCTTTCATCCCGCGGTTATTGAGGGCGTGGAGCGCCAGGCGCGTCGTCACGGTATGAGCACGAGCTTTGTCTCGCTCGACTTTAGCGACTTGGACGCCGTGCGTCCGCAGGTCGAGGGCCTGATCGCCGATCCATCCGCCGCTATCGTGCTGATGGGTACCGAGCTGGGTGAGGAAGACTATGCCTTGTTCGCCAACGCTGCCGCCCACTTGATCGTGCTCGATGGCTGGAGCGATCGTCAGTACTTCGATGCCGTAGTCATTGCCAACACCGACTCGGTGCTGCGCGCCGTGGACTACCTTATCGAGAAGGGTCACAAGCAAATCGGCTATCTGGCAGGCGACCTTCGCATCCGCAACTTTAAGGATCGCGAGCGCGGCTATCGCCAAGCGCTTGAGGATGCGGACCTTGAGGCCAACCCGACATGGCGCGTCACACTGGGCACCACGCTCGAAGGTGCTTATCGCGACATGGGCGCATGGCTCGACAGCGTCTCGCGCGACGACCTGCCGACGGCTTTCTTTGCCGAAAACGACGTGCTCGCCGTAGGCGCCATGCGCGCGCTGAACGAGCACGGCATACGTGTCCCCGAGGATGTCTCAATCATCGGCTTTGACGATCTGTCTTTGGGCGCCTTCTCCAATCCGCCGCTCACCACGGTGCACGTTCCCAAGCACGAGGTGGGCGAGATCGCGGTGCGCCGTCTGGTGGGCAACATCCGCAACCCCAAGAGCTATACCTGCAAGACGGCCGTGTCGACCTACTTTGTCGAGCGCCAGAGCGTGTGCGAGATCTAGGCGAAGAAAACGCCGGGGCGCAGGGCGGCAAAGCTCGCTAAGGCAGCCATATCTAACGCTACTAAGAGAGGGTCCTTCGGGGCCCTCTTTTTGTTTCCCTTGTATGTTCAGTTTGTTTACATACCGTTTAGGCTGATTTCTCTACCGTTTACGGGACTTTCGCGCTAGACTATTAAACAAAAGAGTAAAACATTTAGTAAACAGAACAAAACGAAACATGCGTCTGTTTACTGAACATGTGATTAGGGGAGGACGTACATGGACAAGATCAAGCTCGGCTTTGTGCCCACGCGCCGCAGCATCTTTAGCGCGCCGGACGCAATCAAGTATCGCGGCCTGACGGCTGATCGCCTGCGCGAGATCGGCGTCGACATCGTGGATATCGACGACATCAATGACGAGGGCCTGCTGTTCGACGACAGCCACATTGAGCCTATCGTCAAGAAATTCCGCGCCGAGGGCGTCGATGGCATTATGCTGTGCCACGCCAACTTTGGCACCGAGTACGTTTGCGCTCGCCTTGCCCGCGAGCTCGGCCTGCCCGTGCTGCTGTGGGGCCCGCGCGACGAGCGCCCCGAGCCCGACGGCACGCGCCTGCGCGATAGCCAGTGCGGTCTGTTCGCCACCGGCAAGGTCCTGCGCCGCTTCCAGGTTCCCTTCACCTACATGACCAACTGCCGCCTGACCGACCCCGAGTTCGAGCGCGGCGTTTGGGACTTTTTGGCCGTTTGCAACGTGGTCAAGACCTTCAAGCACACCCGCATCCTGCAGATGGCCACCCGTCCATTCGACTTCTGGTCGACCATGTGCAACGAGGGCGAGCTGCTCGAGAAGTTCAACATCCAGCTTTCGCCTATCCCCATGACCGAACTTGTCCAGGCTGTGCGCGACGCCCAGGCCGACGAGCAGGCCATGGCCGCCATGCTTGCCCACATCAACGACAGCTTTGAGATCTGCATCCCCGAGGACAAGGTCCCTGCGGTCGCCGGTCTTGCCATCGCCATGAAGCGCTTGGTCGAGAAGTATGGCTGCAACGCCGGTGCCATTCAGTGCTGGAACGCTCTGCAGGACGAGCTGGGCATTATGCCCTGCGCCGCCAACGCCATCCTCAACGAGATGGGCATTCCTATCGTATGCGAGACCGATATCCACGGCGCCATCACCGCGCTGATGGTCGAGGCCGCCGACCTGGGCCGTCACCGCGGCATGTTCGCCGACTGGACCGTGCGCCATCCCGATAACGAGAACGGCGAGCTGCTGCAGCATTGCGGCCCCTGGCCCTGCAGCTGCGCGGCCGTCAAGCCCAAGCTCACCTACCCGCTGGCTTTCGATCACCCCGGCGCGCTGACGGCCGAGGCCAAGCACGGCGACCTCACCCTTGCCCGCTTTGACGGTGACAACGGCGAGTACTCGCTGCTACTAGGCAACGCCCGCGGCATCGACGGCCCGGCCGGCATGGGCACCTACCTGTGGGTCGAGGTCGACAACCTCAAGCGCCTCGAGGCCAAGATCGTCGAGGGTCCCTACATCCACCACTGCGTCGCCATTCACGCCAACGTGGTGCCGGTGCTCTACGAGGCGTGCAAGTACATCGGCATTGCCCCCGACTTATACGACCCGATTGAAGAAGACGTCAAAGCCTACCTGCGAGGAGAGTAGAAATGGCAACTATCGAAGAGCTTGAGTCCCTGCGTTGGGACCTTCGCCGCGATTGCGTCGATATCATCATGGCTGGCGCCGGCGGCCACATCGGCGGCGACATGTCGGTGATTGACGCCCTCATGACCCTCTATGCCAACCACCTCAACATTTCGCCCGAGACCGTCGACGATCCCAACCGCGACCGCTTCGTGCTCTCTAAGGGCCACGCCATGGAGGCTTACTACGCGGTGCTCTGCCACGAGGGCTATCTTGACCTCGACGACGTCAAGGCCCGCTTCTCCAAGTTCGGCAGCCCCTACATCGGCCACCCCAACAACAAGCTCAAGGGCATCGAGATGAACTCGGGCTCGCTGGGTCACGGCCTGCCCGTGGCCGTGGGCATGGCGCTCGCCGGCAAGATGGACGGCCGCGACTATCGCGTCTACACCATCATGGGCGACGGCGAGCTTGCCGAGGGCTCGGTCTGGGAGGGCGCCATGAGCGGCGGCAACTACCAGCTCGATAACCTGTGCGCGCTCGTGGACCGCAACCGCCTGCAGATCAGCGGTAGCACCGAGGACGTCATGAAGCAGGATTCGCAGGAGGAGCGCTGGGCCGCCTTCGGTTGGAACGTGCTGTCCATTCCGGGCAACGACGTCCAGGCCATCGACGCCGCGCTGACGCTGGCCGCCGAGACCAAGGGTAAGCCCACGGTCATCATCCTCAACACGGTGAAGGGCTACGGCTCGCCGGTTATGGAGGACAAGGCCGCCTGGCATCATCACCTGCCCAATGATGAGGAATATGCCCAGATCATCGCCGATTTCGCTGCCCATAAGGAGGCTATCAATGGCTAACAAGATCGCCAACCGCAAGGTTATCTGCGACACGCTGCTCGAGGCCGCCGCAACTGACAAGGACATCGTCGTCCTGTGTTCCGACTCCCGCGGCTCTGCATCGCTCACGCCGTTCTTTGACCAGTATCCCCAGCAGTCCATTGAGGTCGGCATCGCCGAGCAGGACCTGGTGAGCATCGCCGCCGGTATGGCCTCGTGCGGCAAGAAGGCCTGGGCCGCCTCGCCGGCGTCCTTTGTGACCACGCGCTCGTATGAGCAGTGCAAGGTCGACGTTTCGTACTCCAACACCAACGTCAAGCTCATCGGCATCTCGGGCGGCGTGTCCTACGGCGCTTTGGGCATGAGCCATCACTCCGCGCAGGATATCGCCGCCATGAGCGCGATTCCCAACATGCGCGTGTATCTGCCGAGCGACCGCTTCCAGACCGCCGAGCTCGTGCGGGCCCTGGTCGCCGATAACAAACCGGCCTACATCCGCGTGGGCCGCAACCCGGTCGAGGACGTGTACACCGAGGACGAGTGCCCGTTCCAGATGGATCGCGCCACCTGGGTACGCCGCGGCACCGATGTAACGCTCGTCGCTACCGGCGAGATGGTCCGCCATGCCGTGGACGCTGCCGACCTGCTGGCCGAGCAGGGCATCTCGGCAACGGTACTCGACATGTATTGCGTCAAGCCGCTCGACGCCGAGGCCGTGATTGAGGCCGCCGGCGCCACGCGCGCCGTCGTGACCGTCGAGGAGCATAGCCCCTTCGGCGGCCTGGGCTCTATGGTCGCGCAGGTGGTGGGCGAGCATTGCCCGCGCCCGGTCAAGTGTCTCTCCCTGCCCGACGCGCCGGTCATCACTGGCACGAGCCCCGAGGTCTTTGCGCACTACGGTCTGACGGGTGTCGGAATCGCCAAGACCGTTGCCGAGTTCCTGCCCGCAGAGTAACTGGAATGTGACAAAGGGACCGTCCCTTTGTCACATTCGTTTTGAAAGGGGTGGCCATGGGCCGCTACATCATCGGAATCGATCAATCCACGCAGGGCACCAAGGCGCTGCTGGTGGACGAGGGCGGCCATTTGATTCACCGTGCCGACCGCTCGCATCGCCAGATTGTCAACGAGGCCGGCTGGGTGAGCCATGATCCGGCCGAGATTGCCACCAATGTGCTGGCCGTGGCGCGTGCCGTGGTGGAGGAGACCGGGGTCGATCCGGCCGACGTCGCCGGCATCGGCATCTCCAACCAGCGCGAGACCACCGTTGCCTGGAACCGCACGACGGGCGAGCCGCTGTGCGACGCCGTGGTGTGGCAGTGCGCCCGCGCCCGCGAGCTGTGCGACAAGCTGGCCGCGCGCGAGGGTGTGGCCGAGCTGGTGCGTGACACGACGGGCCTGGTGCTCTCGCCCTACTACCCGGCGGGCAAGATGGCTTGGATCCTCGCGAACGTTCCCGCTGCTGCCGAGGCCGCGGCGGCGGGCGAACTGTGCCTGGGCACCATCGATGCCTGGGTGGTCTGGACGCTCACGGGCGGTGCGGAGTTCCGCTGCGACTGGTCCAACGCCAGCCGTACGCAGCTCTTTGACCTGCGCCGCGGCTGCTGGAGCGAGCCGGTGTGCGAGGCCTTTGGTGTCGATATGGCCTGCCTGCCGCAGGTGACCGACTCTGACGGTCTGTTCGGCATGACCGACCTGGGCGGCTTTTTGCCGGCGCCCGTGCCCATTCACGGCGTGCTCGGCGACAGCCACGCGGCCCTGTTTGCCCAGGGCTGTCACAGCCGCGGCATGGCCAAGGCGACCTATGGCACCGGTAGTTCGGTCATGATGAACGTCGGTGACGAGTTCGTTGCCAGCTCGCACGGGCTTTCGAGCTCGCTCGCTTGGCGCATGGACGGCGTGACCGAGTACGTGCTCGAGGGTAACGTGAGCTACGCCGGCGCCGTCAAGACGTGGCTGCGCGACGATCTTGAGCTCATCAATAACCCCGAGGAAGTTACCGACCTGTGCTACGCCGCCAATCCGGCGAGCCGCGTCTACTTTGTGCCGGCGTTTACCGGTTTGGGCGCGCCGCACTGGGCGAGTGACGCCGAGGGCTGCGTCTTTGGCATGACGCGCACCACGGGTCGCGCGGAGTTCGTGAAGGCCGCCGACGAGTCGATTGCCTATCAAATCTTCGATGTGATCGATGCGATGGTCGAGGATTCGGGCGCGGCGTTGGCTGAGCTTCGCGTTGACGGCGGTCCTACGCGCGACGCGTACCTGATGCAGTTTGAGAGCGACTTGGTTGGCTCTCCCATCCGCATCGCGAGCAACGACGAGATGAGCGGCCTGGGTGCGGCCTGGGCCTGCGGCATTGCGCTGGGCATGTACACGCGCGATGTGGTCGACGTCTACGGCGCCCGCGGCATCGTGGAGCCGTCGATGCCCGCCGACGAGCGAGCCAAAAAGATCGCCGGCTGGCGCCACGCGGTAGCCGCGACTATCTCGTACACGGCCTAGCATGATTTTTCTGGGGCAGGGATTAAAAAATCATTGGTCCTCGCCCCAGGCAGTCAATTTGGGACGGGGCTTTTTTGACTGGTATGATTGGTGCGACCATTTCAACCAGCTAAAAGAGCCCCGTCCCAAATTGACTACCGAGAGGATCTGCTATGGAGCGCATTGCGAGCTTTTCCGTTGACCATCTGCTGCTTGAGCCCGGCGTGTATGTGAGCCGCATCGACTGCGATCCGGCAACCGGTGCTGCCGTCACCACGTTTGACCTGCGCCTGACCACGCCCAACAAGGAGCCGGTCATGAACACGGCCGAGTGCCACACCATCGAGCACTTGGGCGCGACGTTCCTCCGCAATCATGCCGAGTGGTCGAGCCGCATTGTCTACTTTGGCCCCATGGGCTGCCGCACGGGCTTTTACCTGGTCGTGTTTGGCGAGGTGACGAGCGAGGAGATCCTGCCGCTCGTGCGCGAGCTGTTCGAGTTCGTCGCCGACTTTGAGGGCGATGTTCCCGGTGCCGCTCCCGAGGAGTGCGGCAACTACCTGGACCAGAACCTCCCCATGGCCAATTGGCTCGCGCGCCGCTACCTCGACCGCGACCTGGCCGATATCGACGAGAAGCACCTGTACTATCAGCAGGCGTAAGGGCTTTATCGCCCAAAACGCGCGCATTGGGCGCCTTCGCTTATGCGGGAGCGCCTTTTTGTTGAGTGGTTGGGACGAGCGTTCAAAATCGCTCATGTTTGTTCTAGAATGTTCGTATAGTCACATTTGCGAACAGGAGTGAACATGCATATCTACTCTGTCAACGATCCCGAGTTCAAGTTCTATGGCCGCGTGTGGGATGACGTTCCGTCCAGTCTGACCGCTCCACTCGTCGAGGCGCTCGCGGCTACGCCCATCCCCGAGGGCAGCAAATACGTGGCCTCCACGCCCGAGCTCGAGCAGGTTGAGGGCGCCGACACGCTCGGCCTGCTCATGTACGGCGGCCGCCCCTTCCAGCTCGGCTGGTGCAACGGCCACAACACACGCCTCAACTGCCTGGAGTATCACCGCGCCAGCGAGTTTAACCTGGGCGCCCGCGACTTTATCCTGCTCGTGGCGCATCGCTGGGAGATCGAGGACGGCAAGCTCGACACCGCATGCGTCAAGGCGTTCCGCGTGCCGGCCGGCAAGGTCGTCGAGGTTTTCAACACCACGCTGCACTACACGCCGTGCATGGTCGATGAAGGCGGCTTCCAGGTGATGGTCGCGCTTCCCGCCGGCACCAACGGCTCGCGCCCCGAGGCCGCAGCCGACATGCCTGCCGCCGGCGACAGCTACTGCTACTGGAAGGCCGACAAGTGGGTCCTCTGCCACGCCGACAGCCCCAAGGCAGCCGAAGGCGGCTATGTGGGCCTCACCGGCAAAAACCTCGACATCACCTGCGACTAGAATCTTCCATCTCAATCTGTAACATCTAGCGGGCTAAATCGTCTCTACCTGTTACAGATTTAGACAAACTGCAGGGGACAGGCCGAACAATCTCAATCTGTAACACCGGGCCCGGTTTTGGCTGCCTACCTGTTACAGATCGAGACAAACGGGCCCCAGCCATCACAAAGGTGCCTGTCCCCATTGTGGTGGATCGGGCAGGCAGGTATCAAAAAGTGTCAGACGGGACGGTTGCCGGGCACCCGCGCGCGAAAAGAAGTATCGGCCTGTTCCGTTGCCGTTGAGCGACGCGTTGTTTGCAGGGATACTGAGCCTATGACAACAGCGTGCGAAAGGATTGATGCATGGCTTTCCGTAATGACTTCCTGTGGGGCGGCGCGACGGCTGCCAACCAGTGCGAGGGCGCCTACAACGTGGACGGCCGCGGCCTTGCCAACGTGGACGTGGCTCCGCACGGCCCCGAGCGCTATGCGGTGGTCTCCGGCCAGCGCAAGATGCTCGACTTCGAGGACGGCTATTACTATCCTGCGCAGACCGGCATCGATTTCTATCACCATTACAAGGAGGACATCGCCCTCTTTGCCGAGATGGGCTTTAAGACCTTCCGCATGAGCCTGGCCTGGACCCGCATCTTCCCCAACGGCGACGAGACCGAGCCCAACGAGGCTGGCCTGGCCTTCTACGAGGACGTATTCCGCGAGTGTCAGGCGCACGGTATCGAGCCGCTCGTGACCATCACACACTTCGACTGCCCGATTCACCTCATCAAGGAGTACGGCGGCTGGCGCAACCGCAAACTCATCGACTTCTACAAGAACCTCGCGACCACGATCTTCACCCGCTACAAGGGTCTGGTGAAGTACTGGCTTACCTTTAACGAGATCAATATGATCCTGCACTTGCCGTTTATGGGTGCCGGTCTGGTCTTTGAGGAGGGCGAGAACAAGGAGGCCGTCGAGTATCTGGCCGCCCACAACGAGCTCGTCGCCAGCGCGTGGGCAACCAAGATCGCCCACGAGATCGACCCTGAGGTCAAGATCGGCTGCATGCTCGCCGCAGGTAGCTACTACCCCTACAGCTGCCGTCCGGGCGATGTGCGCCAGGCGCAGCTCGATAACCAGGACAACTATTTCTTCGTCGACGTCCAGAGCCGCGGCTACTACCCGGCATATGCCGTCAAGAAGCTCGAACGCTTGGGCATCGATGTAGGCATGACCGACGAGGACCGCGAGATCCTGGCTGACAACACCGTCGACTTCATCAGCTTTAGCTATTACAGCACCCGTTGCTCCGCCGGTGCCGATAACCCCGATGTCGAGCGCACCCAGGGCAACGCCTTCGCCGGCGCCAAGAACCCTTATCTGCAGGAGAGCCAGTGGGGCTGGGCCATCGATCCGCTGGGCTTCCGCATCACCCTCAACGACCTGTACGACCGTTATCAGAAGCCGCTGTTTGTGGTCGAGAACGGTCTGGGCGCCAAGGATGTTGTCGAGGAGGATGGTTCCATCAACGACGACTACCGTATCGACTACCTGCGCCAGCATATTGCCGCGATGCGCGACGCGGTGACCGAGGACGGCGTTGACCTGCTGGGCTACACCACCTGGGGCCCGATTGACCTGGTCTCGGCTGGCACGGGCGAGATGTCCAAGCGCTACGGCTTTATCTATGTGGATCGCGACGACGCCGGCAACGGCACCCTCAAGCGTTCCAAGAAGAAGAGCTTCGACTGGTACAAGAAGGTTATTGCTTCTAATGGTGAGGACCTTTCCTAAGGGCACTGAGGCACTCAACCTTGGGGCTCCAACCCTCCTCGCGTACCTAAGTACGCTTCGTCGGGCTTGTCGCTCCCAATCTTGAGCACCTCAGGCCCTTAGGGGGGCGGGCCTGACCGCTGTGAATTTCGCGTGCTCATCCTCATAGCCTCCTGACCAAGGCGCCCGGCGAGTAGTTAATGCTCGCCGGGCGCCTTGCCGGCTGCGGATTTTGGGACATGCGGCCCGCTTTTTCGACCCATCTGTCGGTACACTAAAAGCACTATGGGTACCCGCGAGCGACATATCGGCCACGCGGCCGCCCGGACCGCGCCGGTTGCGGATCCCAGGGGCGGCAGGCTCTTCGCCATGCCGCGATTCCTTGTTGGCATAACGCATCGTGTATACCGCCGCCGCGTCTTCGCTATCGCCGGTGTCACCACTGCGCTGTTCCTTATACTTTTGGCAGTCTTGCCGGCGTTGTTCGCCTCCGATTCCAAGCTTTCCAATGCCGTGCCCGCCTATAGCGAGGTGTCCGAAGAGGTCGTGGATGCGCTTATCCACTCGAGCTCTCTCCCGCTGCTTGTCGCCGCAATTGTATTTTCGATCTGGGGCGTATCGGTCTATCTGCGCTGTTTGGACTATGTGTTGCGCCGCCGCCTTGTTGCCATCGCCACCATCTGCGCCCTGTGGATGATCGAAGTCATTCTCAAGTACAAGTCGTTCACGCCGTTCTATGCCACCGTGCTGTGGTACCTGTACTACGTGCCCATGACGCTCATTCCGCTGATCTACCAGCTGTGCGGTCTGCGCCTCGCGGGTTTGGAACAGCATCGTATGGGGCGTCGGTACCGCACTGTTTTGTGGGCCATGGCTGTTCTGCTTATCGGCTTTGTGCTCACTAACGATATTCATCAGCAGGTCTTCCACTTCGATCGATCGAGTGAAACCTGGAGCAACGATTACACATACGGTTGGGGCTACGGTGCCGTTCTGGTGTGGACGGCCTTTAACTTCGTGGCCTTTTTTATCCTGGTGGGCCGGTCCTCGTCCTTCCGCATCCAACGTTTTTCGGGCACGGCGGCGCTCGTGCTGCTGGGCGGCGCATTCTTTGCCATCTCATATGCTCTGCGCGTGCCCTGGGCATGGAGGCTCAACTTTTCGCTCGTCTATTGCGTCCTGTGCGTGGTGGCGATGGAAATCTGTCTCGATTGCGGCGTCATTCCGTCGTACCACGATATCGCCGGCATTTTCGATACCCTGCCGCTCGACCTAAAGGTTATGACGCGCGACTTGCAGGAAGTCTATGCCACGCCGGTGTCAAAGCCGATCCCAGAGGGCGTACGCGAGGAGTTGCGGGTCCAGGAGCACGGGCGCGCCCATGCCTTTGCCGTGGCGTCCGATCCCGATGTAATGTATCGCGCCTTTCCGCTGCTGGGTGGATCGGCACTGCTTGCCCAAGACGTGTCGGAGCTCAACGAGCTCAATCGCGAACTAGCGCATCGTCGCATGGAGCTGCAACGCCAAAACGAGCTGCTTGCCGCCGACTACGACCTTAAGACGCATTTGGCAGATCAAGAGGCCGAGACCTTGCTGGTCCAAGACGTGGACCAAGCGCTTGCCCGCGCGCTCGAAGAGATGTACGACTTGCTGAGCTCGCTGCCACCGTTGACCGACGAGGCATCTTCGCACGAGCGTTACCGCATGCTGCAGCGCGCCAAGATGCTCGTCGCCTATTGCAAGCGCAAGGGATCGCTCACGTTGGCACAGCACGGGGAGAGCGGTTTTGATCGCGACCGCATTCAGCTCATTGCCAACGAGCTCGCGAGCGACCTGCGCACCATTGACGTCGATTGCGCCTCGATTATCGCCATACGGCGCCCGATGCACGCCAATGCGGTAAGCGCGCTGTACGACTGCGTATATGACTTTGCGTTTTTTGCCTACACCACTACTCGACCGGCACTTATGTATCACTTGAGCGATCACGACTCGTGCAGCGTGGAGTTGCGTGCCACGCTCTTTTCCAATGACGAGAAGGATTTGTCGCAGACGCCCGCCGCGCGTGAGCTCGAGAGCGCGCTGCAAGGGCGTAACGTGGCGTACCGTCTTGAGGGCGAGCCCGGTCAGCTGCGCATGATCGTCTTGATGCCGCAGGCGGGTGAGTGACCATGCAGATTCCGCTCATCCTTCCTCAGATTGTCGCGCTCGATGTCGTCTTTGCCCTGGCGGCATGTCTGCAGACAATTCACGTTCCACTCATCGCATCGCGTCGCACGTCCTATAGCCGCAAGGTGATTTGCGCTTACGAGGCGAGCCTTGTGGTTCACCTGATGGTTTCGGCGCTCATCTTGTTCGCGTCGTCTGGCTCATATCTGATGGCGCCGCTTGGCGTTTGCGCCAGGGCGATGGGCGGAGCGCTGTGGCTCAATGCCGCGATCTTTGTCTATGGCGTGGTGCTTATGGTGCACTATCGCCGCCCCGTCATGCTGACTGAGCTGCTGCTCGTTGCCGCCGTTACGCCGCCAATGGTTGTTGTTATGGGCTCGGCGTGGACCGTTGTCCTTATCGCAGAGGGAGCGTTCTTCCTGTTCCGTTCCATCGCGGCGCTCTTGATGGACGTCCGCAACCGCCAGGAGGATATTACCGCGTTCTCGACGATTGAAACCATCAACGTGATTCCCGTGGGCATCCTGTATCTAGACCCGAGGGGCCGTCCGTTGCTCATGAACCGCTGCATGCGCAAAAACCTGGTGGAGCTTCATATGCCCACCGATTTGCGCGACATGAGCAGCACATGGAACGACCTACGAAAACTCAGTATGCAGACGCCCGAAAGCAGCGCTAATCGCGCCCATATCGACCTTGACCGCTTTGGTAGGGATCGCGCCGTGATCGAGATCTCTCCTTCCGAGATTCGTCTGTTCGTGCGTGACTCCGTTACGGTCTCGGGCCGTCCGTTCGAGCGCGTCGTCGGCCTGGACGTGACGGAATACGCACACGCCTATGACCGCTTGGCACAAGCCAATCATCTGCTTGAGCTTGCGGGGCAAGAGCTCCAGGCCCAGATCGAAGAAGTCAAAAAGGTTGCCGACAATGCGGCCTACCTGCGCATGCGCTCCCGCGTGCACGATGTGATCGGCCAGCGCTTGTCCATTCTTCATCGCTATTTGGAGGAGGGGCGTCTGGACGATGAGTCGCTCGAGCAGATTGACCCGTTGCTGCGCTCAATCGCCGCCGATTTGCGCAGTGGCGGTGCCAGTGAGCCTGCAGAGCAGCTGGGTGATATCGTCCATGCTTTTGGCCTGGTGAGTGTGCAGATCGATGTTGAGGGCGCGCTGCCTGAGGACGCGCATGTCGCCGCCGCATTTTTGCAGATTATCCGCGAGGCCTCGACCAATGCCACCAAGCATGCGCAGGCGCATCGGGTCCACGTGCGCCTGTGGCAGGAGGGGGCGGATGCTGGCGCCGTCGCGCGCATGACGATTTCTAACGACGGGTCCCCGGCCCCCGTATCGTATCGCGAGGGAACGGGTATCCCAGGTATGAGGCATGTCGCGCAAGATCTGGGTGGCAGCCTAGAGGTCCATGCTGCCCAGCCCTTTACGCTTGCGGTGTCCATCCCGCTGAGCTCCAACACCACGGTCCAAAGGAGAAGTTCATGATCCGCGTCCTTATAGTCGAAGACCAGGCCATCCTGCGCGAGAGCCTGGCGCGCTCCGTTGGCGACCAGCCCGATATGACCGTTGTTTCCGCCATTGCCGATGCTTCCGAGGCCTTGGGTGTCGCGCTCAAGGAGCGCCCGGACATGATACTGATGGACGTATGTACCGAGCATGATTCCAACGGCATCGTGGCGGCGGCGCGCATCAAAGAACAACTGCCCGAGTGCCGCGTCATTATCATGACGGGTATGCCCGAAATCACCTTTGTGGACCAGGCGCGCGAGGCGGGCGTCGACAGCTTTGTGTACAAGAACGTCGGTATCGACGAGCTATTCGCCGTGATGCGCTCCACGCTGGCGGGTTACTGCACGTTTCCCAAGCCGCCCGAGAGCATCTTCTCGGGCACGGCGGCCCTCGACGATGTCGAGCTGTCGATCTTGCGCCTTGCCTGCGAGGGTAAAAGCCGCCGCGAGATCGCGGCCGAGCTGTTTATGAGCGAGGGCACCATCAAACGCCGCATCTCGGAGATTCTCAATAAGACCGGCTACGACAACATCATGCGCTTGGCCGTGCGCGCAGTAACGGAGGGCAGCATCGTTCCCAACATGGAGCGCTAGCGCTCGTTACGCATCGGCATAAAGCGGCGGGGCCGCAGGATCAACTCCTGC
>URNK01000002.1 GCA_900549195.1 uncultured Collinsella sp. | reverse complement strand
GTAAGGAGTCGTCGGCAGCGTCAGATGTGTATAAGAGACAGGATACTTGATCACGCGGGTGAGTTCCTGCTTTGCCGGCGGAACGGCCGCGATGCGCATCTCGCCACCCGGCTCGTCCTGCTTATCCACGAGCACTACGTTGTGGCCGCGCTTGGCAGCAATGTAGGCTGCCTCCATGCCCGCAGGACCAGCGCCCACAACCAGTACGTTCTTGGCCTCGGCGGCAGGCTCGTAACCGGCCTCGTCGCGCTCGACATCGGGGTTGACGGTGCAGGAGATGCGCTTGCCGAACATGATGCCGTTTAGGCAGCGCAGGCAGCCGATGCAGGGACGGATCTCGTCGGCGTTACCGGCGGCCGCCTTGTTGCAGAACTCGGCATCACACAGATTGGCGCGGCCCATCATGCAGATGTCGGCGGCACCGTCCTCGATCAGCTCCTCGGCGATCCAAGCCTCGTTAATGCGTCCGACGGTGGCAACGGGAATGTTGACGTGCTTTTTGATCTCGCGCGAGCAGGCGGCATGCGAGGCCTGCTGAGTACCGGCGGCAGGAATCGCGGAACCGCGCTTGATGGTGGTGCCGCCCGACACATGAATCATGTCGACGCCGGCCTTCTCCAGGCGACGCGAGACGTAGATCATGTCGTTGAGGGTCAGACCGCCATCGGTGTACTCATCGCCCGAGATGCGGACGTCGATGATAAAGTCCTTGCCGCAGCGCTCGCGAATCTCGGCGATGACCTCGAGCAAAAAGCGCATGCGGGCGTCGAGCGAGCCGCCGTACTCATCGGTACGCTTGTTATAGAGCGGGGTCAAGAAACCGCCGAGCATGCCGTGGGCGTGCGCCGCATGGACCTCGACGCCATCGACACCGGCCTTCTGCATACGCACGGCAGCGTCGCCAAACTGATGCGTGAGCTCGTGAATCTCGTCGACCGTGATGGGGCGCGGTGCCTCGCGGGCGTAAGACGGGCCCACAAAGGACGGAGCGATCAGGCGAGGCGTGCCCGGAATGTTAAAGGCCATGTAAGCGGGGTGGAAGAGCTGCGGCATAATCTTGCAGCCGTACTCGTGGACGGCTGCGGCGAGCTTTTCCCAGCCGGGGATAAACGTGTCGTCGTAGCAGCACATGTCACCCGGCAGATAGGTATAGGTAGGCTCGACCGTCACGACCTCGGTGATGATAAGGCCAACGCCGCCCTTGGCGCGGGCACGGTAATGATCGACCAAGTCGTCGGTCACATAGCCATGATCGGCCAGGTTCGTAGACACCGGCGGCATAAAGACGCGGTTCTTGACCTCGGTCGTACCGACCTTGATCGGGCTAAAGAGCATCGGATAGGCGGAAGACTCCATACAGGGTTCCTTTCGTTTGAGCCGCTGGGCGGCAGTTGCTAACGTACCTATCGTATCAGTATCCGCCGCATTCGCACTCGCTCGCACTCCCCCGCCTTTAATCCGATCCCCACAAAAAGTTGCGGTGAGATACGGGGCGGCCGAGGCTTTTAACAGCCAAAACAGTCCGTATTTCACCGCAACTGATGGGCGGGATGGAGTTAGAGGCCCAGGTAGGCAATCATACCTTCGACGGCGAGCTTGGCGCCAGCTACGGCGTGGACCACGGTGAGCGGGCCGTTGACCACGTCGCCGGCGGCAAAGACGCCAGGCACGGTGGTCATGCCGTGCTCGTCGACCGAAAGCAGGCCGCGATGGTCGGTCTCCAGACCGCCCGTTGTAAGCACGAGTTTGTCCTTGGGCACCTGAGACGCCGCAATCACAACCGTGTCGGCAGACGCATGGTCGAGCTCTTCCTCGTAGCCCACCACGTTGTTGTCCTCGTCAAAGACAGCCGTCTCGAACACCGGACCGTTATCGTCGATGGCGCAGATCGCCTTGCCGCACATAATCTCGGCACCGTCAAGCTCGGTCAGCTCCACCTCATCATCGATGGCAGAGATATGGCGCGATCGGGCATACACGGTGACCTTGCGAGCGCCCGAGCGCAGGGCTGTGCGGGCAACATCCATGGCCACGTTGCCGGCGCCGATAACCGCCACGTTCTGCCCGATCGCCACGCTCGTGGGATCGACCAGATAATCGATACCAAACAGCACGTTGCCGCGCGACTCGCCGGGAATACCCAGCTTGCGGGCGCGCCAGGTGCCGGTACCCACAAAGACCGCATCGTAGCCGTCGCGCAGCAGGTCGTCGATATGCAGCGCGCCACCGATGGTGGTCGAGGGACGGACGCGCACGCCAAGCGAGCACATCACGTAACGGTACTTTTGCACGAGAGCACGGGGCAGGCGAAACTCGGGGATGCCGTACTCCAGCACGCCGCCGATCTCGGGGCGCTGTTCAAACACCGTAACGGCACAGCCCAGCTGGGCCATCTTAATGGCCACGGTAATGCCGGCAGGACCGGAACCGACCACGGCAACCTGCTTGCCGCACGACGGCGCGGGCTTCCACTCCTTGCGGTCCAAATATGCAGTCGAGATATAGTTCTCGATACTCGAAAAATGCACCGGTGTACCCTTGCGGCCCTGGATGCACGCGCCCTCGCATTGGCCCGAATGGTTGCAGATCATGGAGCAGACCGCGCTCATGGGATTGTTCTGGAACAGCAGCTCGCCCGCCTCTTCCAGACGACGCTGTTTGAACAGGTCAATGACCTGCGGGATAGGTGTCTGAACCGGGCAGCCTTTAAGCTGGCAGAACGCCCTTTTGCAACCTAGGCAACGATTCGCCTCTTCGACAATGTGGATAGCCACGCAACTCCCCTTTTTGATGTAATCCAATGAGACGACGATAAAGACCCTTCACCGTCGCCCCCAGTCAGGCAAGCTCAATTTGCCGCCACGGCAAAAGCCAATGCTATATCTCGCGATGCGATGCCCCGCAGCGAGCGGACATGCGCTCGAGTGTCGTCAGGCAGCCAGCCACCGTCGCCGGCACGCTGTTCTCGACCACGCAGGGAATCCCAGGGCGGGCGGCAGCCGCCCAGGCCACCACGGGCTCAAAGTCATAGCGCCCCGTCTCGCCCACGCCGTGACACACCAGGCGCGAACCCGTACCGTCGCACCAACCGGCTTTGTCCTCGTTGTCGACGACTTCAAAATCCTTGGCATGCAGCACGCGGATCTTGCTGCCGCATAAGTAGAGCATACGCGCGGTGATTTCTTGTGCCTTGCCAACGACGCTGGGATGCAGCAGCGACACCGGGTCGTAGATCACGCCGAGCGCCGGGCTCGAAACGCGCTCCAGCACCTCACGGCAGCGATCTGGCGTGTTGACCGTCTCGTTCCAGCCGGGCTCAATCAGTATTTGCCCACCCACGGCCTCGGCGCACTCGCAGACGCGTGCGAGTCCGTCCATAAACGCATCGAGCGCCTCGTCGGTCATACGGTCGTCAGCAACGCGGTTCTGCGCATTGGGACGACCGGTCTCGGTACCAACCGGGCATCCGCCGAGCATCTGGGCAAAGTTGAGGCACGCCTCGTACTCGGCAAAGTTATCCATAAGCTGTTGTCGATCGGGCGTCGCCAGATTCTTATAGCAGCCGAGCACGGCGACCGAAACACCCGCCTCGTCGAGCACCGCACGCAAATGGTCGGCGAGCTCGCGGGTCAGACCGCTTCGATCGATTCCCATCGATGCGTAGAGCACCTTGCTCGGCAGCTGAATGCACGAAAAGCCCAGCTCTTCTGCCATGCGAATGCGCTCCTCGACGGTCCCTTGCGGAAGGTCGTGCAGACGCACGCCCGGGGTAATGGCCCCCACGCTATTCACATCCCTTACAGGCGTTGATGCCCGGGGTGTATCCGCCAAACGGGTCATCGATCGAGCACACGCCCGAGGGAGCGAGCGGGTCGCGCTTGCCGGCTAGCTTGTCGTGATGCATGGTCTCGATATAGGCGAGCACCAGCGGCGCCACACCCTTCGCGTCGTTTTTGACGATAGGCTCGCTCATGTAGTAGCCAAACGTACCCTCGCGGTGCGCAGTGTTACCAAGGCCCGCGACCAGGCAGATGTTATCAAGCGCCAGCTGACCATCGTGCTCGGACAGGCACGTGTCGCAGATGCCGTCAAACGCACGGCGGCCGTACTGGTAGTAGCGCTCGCCCAGCACGCCCAGGCGCACGCCCTTCATGATAGCGTTGGCAAAGATGGCGCTGCCCGACTCCTCCAGGTAGTTGGGGGCGATATTGGGCAGGTTGATGACCTGGTGCCACATGCCGGTCTTCTCGTCCTGATACGGCAGCATGGCGTCGATCAGGTCGTGGAACATCTTGCGGATCTCGTCCTTCTCGGCCGACATCGAGGGCGGCATGAGCTCCCAGGTATCGATGAGCGCCATGGCAAACCAGCCCTCGGCGCGCAGCCAGAAGTTGGCCGAAAGGCCGGTGACCGGATCGCACCAGAACTGCTTGCGGCTCGCGTCGTAAGCGTGATAGTACAGACCGTTGAGGGGATTGCGCATCAGATCGTGCACGACCTGGAACATATGGAAGCTGTCCGAGCAGGCACGACGGTTGTGGAAGCTCAGTTCGTACTGCATATAGAACGGCTGCGCCATATACATGCCGTCGAGCCAGATCTGGTTGGGATAGACGGCCTTGTGCCAAAACACGCCCTCTTTGGTGCGCGGCTGGGTCTCGAGCTGGCGGTAAATGGTGTCCATGGCGGCGCGGTATTTGGGCTTGCCCACCAAATCGTAGAGCTTATAGAGGGTCTTGCCCGCGTTGACGTTGTCGAGGTTGTACTCCTCGGGCTTGTAGTGCTTGATGGTGCCGTCTTCCTGGACAAAAAAGTCGATGTAGTCGTCGGCAAAGGTCAGGTAGCGCTGCTCACCCGTGATCTCGTACAGCTCGATGAGCGCCTTGATCATGCAGCCATCGATATAGTTCCAGGTGTTCTCCTTGCCGGCACGGAGCTTTTCGATGTTCCAGGCCGGTGCCTGCGGCGTAGAGGTCTCGATCAACTGCTCGATATAGCGGTCCAGAATCTGATTGCAGCCCATTGCTGCCCCCTCTGACAAAAATGATGGGTGAACGTTAACCTTAGTATAACGCGAACGGGGATTATAGGGTGGACGTTAACCCTATAATCCCAGTGAACGGCAGCCTTTTAGCGGCAAACGGAGGTGAGGCCCGCAGCGATGCGATGCGCCAGGCGCTCATAGCCGGAAGGGCTGTAATGCAGACCGTCCGGCATGTAGAGCTCGCGGTGCTCCGGCAAAAACGGGCTGATGCCGCTTTGCGCATACAGGTCGATCACCGGCACGGAGTAGCAGTCGCAGACCTCCAGCATCGCCTTTACGTAGGCGACCTGCGTCAGGCCCAGATGGTTGAGCTCATCGCTCGCCGGGATATCCTTCTCGTGTTTACCGCTGGTCTTGCACGGCGTCATAAACACCAGCTTTGCCTGAGGCGAACGCGCCGTGATAGCGCGAATCAGGTAGTCGAGCGCACCGTAGAACTCATGCACGTCCGTGCTGCCCAGCTCTCCCAGCGGCACGTTACGGCTAAAGTCGTTGACGCCGCCAAAGACGACGTAGACATCTGCCGCGTGATCGATGCCGTCCAAGCGCTCGACAAACGAATCGGTACGGTCGGCCTTGACGGCGATGCGCGATCCCTTGATGCCGTAATTCTCGATAGTTGCGCCACCCAGCAGCGCTCCTAGATGCGAAGTCCAGGAGATGTCGTTGCCGCCCGCGCCGCATCCATTGTCGCCCCACGTGGTCGAATCACCAAAACAGCAGATGGTCGACTCGCTCAAGGTCTTCGTCGGTTTCATATTTATACTCCTTCCCGCCCACACGGCGGCCTTTGGCCTCATCAGTCATTACCGTTTGCCCGCAACAACGCCCACGACCTAGGAACGGGCCCTGGCAGCATGCCCGTCAAGCCATTCGATATCCTCGGCAAGGTACGCAACGCCCAGATGGTGTCCGCCCGGGCAAACCTCGTGCAACAGGTCGTCGGCATGTCCCACGAGGCCATAGGCGTCCCGAACGATGGAGAGCTGCTCATCAACATTCGCAAGTCCGCGGGCGCCGTTGAGATGATCACCCTCGCAACTCTGCACCAGCAGCGGGCGTGGTGCAATGAGCGACGCGATATCGCCCATATCGAGCAGGCGCCACAGTCCCGGCACATAGTTGCAGCTGCAGTTACCGTTGAGGTGCAGCAGCGAATCGTCGACACCGTACAGATAGCCCGAGACAAACGCCTTGCGCACGCGTGGGTCGAGCGCCGCCAGGTACAACGTCATGTATCCGCCGCCCGAAAAGCCAAAGCAGCCCAGGTCGTCCATGGCAATGTCGCCGCGCGCCTCCAGGTAATCGATCAGACGCATGTTGTCCCAGGCGTTGAGACCTGCAACCGTAAGGCCCAGCGGCTCCGCCATGCGCGCCTGGTTTAGGCAGGTCCCGCGCAGATAACTGTTCTCGTCGTCGCCCTGGCCTTTCCAGTCGCGACGGCTCCCCCAGCCACGTGCATCGGGGCAGACGGTCACATAGCCCATGCGCGCTAGACGCAGGCCGTAGTCGTAGTTAAACTTGCGTACGGCATCGTCGACCGCCGGCACGCCCGTTACGCCCGCAACACTTGCGGCGCCTGCGCCCTGGTGGCCATGCGGGCAGATATAGCAGCGCTTGCAGCCGTGCGCATCGAGCTTGGGCGCCTGCGGCTCCAGTAGGTAGAACGGCATCCAAACGTCGCGCTCCACCTGCAACATCGCATGGGTGCGCACGATACCGCCAGCAATCTGCACTCGATCGAGCTCGCGCACCTCGATTGGCGCGCGATCCATAATCGATAAGCCCAGCAGGTCAAACAGCCGATCCCTCGTCGCAATTTGCCATGCCTCAAAGTCACCGGGCATCGCGCCCTTAAACGCGGCGGAACGCCCCTCGCGCTTAAGACGGTCGCGAAACGCCGGTTCGTCTTCGTAATAGATGTCGATATGCACTGTGCGGCCGCTATCGGAAAGACTGGCGGTCTCCACCGCATCACCATCGCCGCCCTCGGG
This sequence comes from uncultured Collinsella sp., assembly GCA_900549195.1. Classification (GTDB taxonomy): domain Bacteria; phylum Actinomycetota; class Coriobacteriia; order Coriobacteriales; family Coriobacteriaceae; genus Collinsella. Next base: position 21,797 of record URNK01000002.1, on the reverse strand, counting down.
GTCCCAGCCGTCCGCACCGGCAAGCACCTGCTCGCGAGCGTACCGGGCAGCGGCCGTCGCATCGAGTTCGCGCGTCCACGGCGCCCAGCCAGCAGCATCACCCGCCGGGCCATGTAGACTTGTGCCAACATAGCGCGCCCTCTCGTGCGCCGCCGGCTTATTCCAGTCCCACCAACCTTCGCGCTTGATGTGTTGCCCCAGCCAGCAATCGATCAGCACGGTTTGCGCCCACTCGCGCCAAGGACGGCCCAGGTAGACCGAATCCGGCGCCACGTCATCCGGAGCCGTAAACGAACAGCCGTGGAACACGAAGCCGTACGGCTCTCCCTCGGGCGTCGATGCCGCCGTCACGTAACCGTTCACGTCCATATCGCGGTTGAGTGAGCGAATCTCACATCCCTCAAAATAGGCACGCGCGCCGCCAAAGATAAAGTCGACATCGCCCTCAATCCGGCAGCGTCGGAAATACTGACGGCCCACCCGGCGCGGCGCAAACTGCTTGGGCCCCATAAACCCGCCCGGTTTTACTTCGCGCGGGGGCAACGGGCCCAAAAACAGCGTGTCCTGGCGTCCCGTAATACAACAGGCGTCGACCACCAAACGGTCGCCGTCGGCGTACAGGGCAATCGCCTGTCCCACCTCGCGACCACCCCCGGCGTCGTTGACGATCGTGAGGCTCTCGAGCCGCACGTCGTCGGCATCGACTAAAACGGTATAGGTCCTAAACGTGCCGAGCGTACCGTCGACACCCGAGCCGTCCTCCGAGGGCATCTTGGCACCCAGGCTGCCCACGATGCGCACGCTGTCAGCCGTCTCGCCCGCCAACGTCACATGCGGCCGATGGATCTCGACCCGCTCGCGGTACTCACCCGGATCAATATGGATCGTCACCGCCTGCTCGGCGTCCGGATAGAGTTGATCGGTTGCCGCCAAGGCATCAGAAATCGTTGGATACGCTCCTGACGCAGCTCTCGAAACACGCAGCTCATAGATGCTTTCGTTCATCGTCCATCACGCTCCCAGGCGGCAAACTGCTCAGGCCAGCCCTGAACCTGTGGCTGAATATGCTCGGCGCAACCCTTAAATGCCGTTTGGGCCGTGGCAAGCGATGCTCCGTGCTTTCCGTGCGGAAAAATATGTAAGCTAAAGCCAATCCCGTGATCGGCAAGCGCCTGCGCAAGCAAAAGGCTATTTTGGACTGGCACCGATGCATCCTCGGCGGTATGCCATAAGAACGTACGGGGAAAGCCTTCGCCCACCATGTTCTCGATCGACAACTTTTGGGCCAAAACGTCATCGGCACCCGTTAGGTGTTCAAACGAGCCACGATGGGCATAGGCCCCCGAGCTTACGACCGGATAGCCCAAGCAAAGTGCGTCAGGCCGAATCGACTCAGGCGATGTCGCAATCGACTCTGCAAGCCAAGGTTTGTCCCAAAGCGCCCCGAGCAAGCCAACCAGGTGTCCACCCGCCGAAAAACCCATGACCGTAATTCGATTGGGATCGACGCAAAACTCCGTCGCATGGCTTCGAACGGTATCGACCGCTCGCGCGAGTTCTTGCAATGCCAGCGGATAGACAGCCGGAGCAACCGAGTAGTTCAACACAAACGCTTGGTAGCCCATTGCCAGCAAACGGAGCGCTACCGGCTCGCCTTCGCGCGGCGAAACATGGTCGTAGCCGCCTCCTGGCACGACCACAACTGCAGGCAGCGGTTTTAAAGCATAAGCATCTTCGGTCGGGGCAAACACATAAGACGTAATCGTGGCAGACGAGCCATCGACCCCGACAGGAATCGTTTTATTGAGCATGCATTCCCTTTCACCATGATGCGCAGCGCAGCGCACACGGCCGTATCGCATAAAGGCTGCATTGCCGATCTATCCGACAATGCAGCCCTGGCCATCAACCCGAGTTAGGAACGGTCGACCTTGTCGACGTTCTGGAGCTGCAGCTCCTCGCCGTCCTGACCCTCAATCACCACGTTTTGCAGGTCGAGGACTTTCACGTTCTGCGCGATGATGCCCTGGCGCACCATGGGCTCCACGCCGCAGGCCATGGCCGGCACAAAGGGTTCAGCATCGGCGGCAAAGGTCACATGGACATCCTCAAACGTCAGGCGCGTCACCTTACTCTCGGGCAAGCCCGTGATGTAGGCGGCGGCAGCGTGGCAGTTGGTGGCTTCGATATCGCGGAACGTCGTAGTGCCGAAGCCGGGTGTACGGTCGTCGACGGGTAGTGCCTCGCGGCTCTGAACGTAGTCGGTCTTGCCGTCCTTGTCGCAGAAGTAGAAGGAATTAACCACGAAAGGCGTGAGCACCTCGTCCATGCGAATGTACTCAAAGGTGATGCCCTCGTTGACGGCGTCCTTGCCGCGACCGCGGCGGGTCTTGACGCGCAGGCCTCGGTCGGTGCGCTCAAAGAGACACTTGCTCACGGTGAGGTCCTTGATGCCGCCGGCTGCCTCGGATCCCAGCACCACGGCGCCATGGCCGTCGTGCATGTAGCAGTGCGAGATCAACACGTCGTGCGTGGCGGGACGAAGCTCGGACTCAATGCCCAGTTTGCCGCTCTTGATGGCGATACAGTCATCGCCCACCGAGAACTGGCAACCCAGGATGCGAACAAAGCCGCAGCTCTCGGGATCGAAACCGTCGGTGTTGTGGGAGTTCTTGGGACCCTCGATGGACAGGCACAGGGCATCGACATGTTCGCACAGAATGGGATGGATATTCCACGCCGGGCTGTTGCGGACGGTAAAGCCGGCAAGGCTCACGTTTTCGCACTCGGACAGGAAGATCATGCGCGGGCGGGCGACCTCGCGGCCCTCCTCGGGGCGGAAGATATTCTTAAAGTCCTTGTTCCACCAGTTATCCTCGGCAAAATCGGTCTGACCGTCGATGGCGCCGCGGCCATAGATGCACACGTCGTGCACGCTCAGACCCGTAAAGGTCGAACAGTAGGTCGAAAAGCTCTCGCCCTCCCAGCGGCCCAGGGGCAGCATATCGGTGCCGGCATACCCGGTGCCCTTGTCACCCGTGACCGTGCCCGGAATGTAGGCAAGCGCCGCGCGGTCGTGACGGGCCAGCAGCACCGCGCCCTCCGCAAGCTCGATGTTGATATTGCTCTTAAGGAAGAGGGACTTGATGCGGTAGTTACCGGCGGGAATCAACACGCGCCCGCCCTTGGGGCAAGCCATGATGGCAGCCTGGATATTGGTGGTGTCATCGTGCTCGGCATCGCCTTTGGCGCCGCAGTCGCGAACGTTGATGGTAAAGGGCTCCGCGGGCGTGGTAACGCCCACACTCAGCTCACGCTCGCCACAAACAAAACGAACCAGGTTGCGCTTGCCGGGGGTCAGGCCGTCGACATAGGTCTCGACCGTATTCGTGGTACCGGCGGGCTCGTCGTTGACAAAGATCTCCCACGTATCGGCACAGGTAAAGTAACCGCCGTCGTCAAGCTCGATCACGGCCGCGCGGGCGTTGCGCCAGATAACGTTCGTCTCCATGGGTTTCTCCCTCAAAAAGATGCTCTAAAGGCAAATTGTACGCTGTTGAAAAAGGGCCGTGCCTGCCGGCGGAATTCCGGTGGCACGGCCCTGTGATTTGGACGATATGTCGGCCTTACTCGGCGGGAGTTACGCTACCGTCCTGGAAGCCAACGTTGTTGTGGGCAAAGCAGTCCTCGTACTTAAAGCCGGAGAGCTCCTCGCAAAGAGCCTTGACCTCAGGCTTGACGTCGGCCATCTTGCCACCCTCCTTGACGCGCTTGATCTCGTCGCAAAGGATGTCGCACTGCTCCTTGTCGATCTTGATGCCGCGGGCAAGGATAGCCGCGAGCAGGAAGAAGCCGGCGCAGCCGATAAGCATGTAGCCGCAGATGTACAGAGGCACGGTGGCGGGCTGGGTCACGGCGTCGCTGTTACCAGCGGTCTGAATGAAGCCGGAGGCAGCGAGGACGATAGCCCAGGCGTTTACAGCGATAGCCTGAGCAATCTGCTGGCAGAGCTGCTGAGCGGAGCTGTAGATGCCCTCGCGACGACGCAGGGTGATGAGCTCATCGACATCGGGAATGTAGTTGAGCAGAACATCGGGCAGGTACTGGAAACCAACGTAGAAGAACTTCCAGATGGCGAAGATGATGGGGTAGGCAATCATGGCGATGGCGACCGTGGAGGTGCCGTTGATCTGACCAAAGGCGAAGTAGTTGTAGGCGATGATGCACGCAGCGCAACCGACGTTGGCCAGGTACCAAGACTTGTGGAAGCCCTTCTTGGCCATGAGGGCAACCCAGATGGCGGTGCAGACGATAGCGACGACCTTGCCGGGCATCTCCATCACGGACTCATAGGACTTAGGAATCTGCAGGCAGTAGACGATGAAGAAGGACAGGCAGGCAGACCAGCAGGCAGCAGCGAGCTTCGTGGAGACCTGTGCATACAGGACCTTGCGGAAGGACTTGTTGCGGAAGGTAGAGACAACGTCGATGAAGAACTTCTTGATACCCTCGCCGACGCTCTCGATCTTCTCCTGAGCCACCTCCTCGGGGGTGTGCTCCCACGTGGACAGGTACACGCACAGCAGCGAGATTGCCATGACCGAAGCGTTGACCGTAGCGATGATGAAGTAGCTGAACGGGTTGGTCTCGCCGAAGGTGCCAAAGCCAAAGCCGACGAGTGCTGCCATCAGGAAGCCGGCGGCGTTACCAAAGAGATGCTTGTAGCCGGTGAGGTACGTACGCTCCTTGAAGTCGTCGGTCATCTCGATGGTAAGCGGCGACAGGTTGGCGGTGCAGAACGTATACGCGACGTTGTAGATCAGGTACAGCACAAAGTAGTACGGGAAACCAAACGGCGTAGCCACAAAGATGAGCGGCTCGGCGACCATCATCGGGATTGCCAGCAAGATCCAGAAACGGCGACGGCCAAAGATACGGCCGATCTTGGTAGCGTAGAAGTTATCGGCCACAAAGCCCATGAGCGGGCACAGAATGGCGTTGAGATAGATGGCGAACGAGCTGATCAGCGCAGCCTCGCCTGCGGACAGACCGCACTCCGTGGACAGGAACAGCACCATGTAGCTGTGCGTAAAGGTCAGGGCACCAGAGTTGAGCATGCCGCCCATACCAAAGCCCAAGCGCGTCCAGAATGTGATCTTGCGCTTTTTACCGATCTTGTTAGTCATCGAGCTCCCTCTCTTTTCTCGATTGTCTTGGAACAAGACATTGGAGTCCATACCGACGTCTGTCTGCATGCCGTTCAGGGTGAACGTTTAGCTAGATTATGCGCGATTGCTTATAATAGGTGAACGTTCACTTGTATATTATCCTTGAACGGTCGTTTTTTGCCGTTGAACGGACCTGAAAATGAAAAGATCCCTGCATTTTTGATTATTAAGTCGATTCAGCACCACGCAACCACTAGGTGAACGTTCATTGTTCTCTGGAGATGAGGGAGGTGCCGGGCGCCCTTCCCCAAAAAAGCCGTGCACGACAACGCAACGAGAAACGAAAAACGACCCCGCCGAGAATGTCCTCAGCGGGGTCGTCCGGTCTTTGCAACAGCTTGCCCGATCACGCGCTCAACGTGTCATCGCTACAGGCAGACGCCGTCCTTCCAGATGCTGATCTCGTGACAGCCGCGACGCTCGGCGCTGGTAAGCTTGCCGCTCGCCGTGTCCAGCACCAGCTGATACAGATCGCCGGCAGCCTCATCGAGCGTACGCTCGCCCGTAGCCACCACACCGGCGTTAAAGTCCATCCAGTTGGCCTTGTGGTCGCACAGGCGCTGGTTGGTGAACACCTTGAGCGTAGGCGCCGGCGCACCAAACGGCGTGCCGCGGCCGGTCGAGAACAGGATCACGTGGCAGCCGGCAGCCGTCAGGGCCGTGGTGGATACCATGTCGTTGCCCGGACCGCACAACATGTTCAGACCATGCTTGGTAGCCTGACCGGCGTACGGCAGCACGTCGACGATGGGGGCAGATCCGCCCTTTTGCACGCAGCCGCAGCTCTTGTCCTCGAGCGTGGTAATGCCGCCGTCCTTGTTGCCGGGGCTCGGGTTCTCATAGACGACCTCGCCGTGGCTGATAAAGTAGTCCTTAAAGCCGTTGAGCATGTCGGCCGCCGCGTTAAAGACGTCTTGGCTCTCGCAACGATCGAGCAGAATGCTCTCCGCGCCAAACATCTCGGGCACCTCGGTGAGCACCGATGTGCCACCGCGGGCTACGACCATATCGCTCACGCGACCGATCGTGGGGTTGGCGGTAATGCCCGAAAGACCGTCAGAGCCACCGCACTTAAGGCCAATGACCAGCTCGGAGGCGGGAATGGGCTCACGCTTGGCCTGCTTGGCCAGGTCGGCCAGCTCAGACAGAATCTTGTGGCCCTCGACCTGCTCGTCGGCTACATCCTGGCAGGTGAGGAAGCGAACGCGCTCGTGATCGAAGTCACCGAGCTCGTCGAGCACCTGCTGGTGCGTGCAGTTTTCGCAACCAAGGGACAGGAACAGCACACCCGCAGCGTTTGCGTGACGCGAGAGCGCCACCAGCAGACGGCGTGTCTGAGCGTGGTCGGCGCCGGTCTGGGAGCAGCCAAAGGGATGCGGGAAATAGTAAACGCCCTCCAGCGAACCCTCGACCAGATCCTGTGCCTGCTCGCACATGGCACGTGCGACCTCGTTGACGCAGCCGACCGTGGGGATGATCCACAGCTCGTTGCGCGTGGCGGCGCGGCCGTCGGCACGACGGAAGCCCATAAAGGTCTCGGGCTCAACCGGCTCAACGACCGGATGCGTCGGATTGTAAACGTACTCGACCTCGCCCGAAAGGTTGGTCTTGACGTTATGCGTATGAAGCCACTGACCGGGCTGGATGTCGCCCGTCACGTGGCCGATAGGAAGACCGTACTTGACGACGTCCTCCCCCGCCGCAATAGCACGCACGGCCATCTTGTGGCCCTGCGGAATATCCTCCGCGGCAACGACCTCGCCCACCCCGGGAACCGCGACGGCGGCGCCCTTGGCAAGCGGCGACAGCGCGACGATCACGTTATCGGCCGGATTGATCTGGATAGTGTTCATTACAAATGGTCCTAACCCTACAGGTTGAGCAGAAGTCGAGGCGCGGGCAAGCCGTCTGGCGCCCGCATCGGGAATTTACGCCTGGGCGTTGGCGAAGGCCTGCTTGACGCCCTCGGCGCGCACGACGGTGAGCGCGTTGACGACAAATTCCTCAAGGCCGGCGATCTGCGTAAGGTCCTCGCCCCACATCTGCTCATTGGTGAGCACGTCGTGCACCAGCTCGGCATCGTCTGCACCGGCGTGGGCGGCGTAGAAGTCGAGCACGAAGGCGTCGTCCTGAGCGGTGTACTCGGTGCCGTCGGCACGGCGCAGGTGCAGGCCATCGCCCTCGCGGGACACAAGCTCCTGCGTGTAGAAGGCGATGAGCGTAGCTAGGCTCGTGGCCAGGCACTTGGGCAGGCTGCCGGTCTCGGCAACATAGTCCTTGAGCGTGGGCAGGTCGCGAGCGCGCCACTTGGCCGTGGAGTTGAGGCAAATGGAGAGCAGCGCGTGATCGATAAACGGGTTGTCGAATCGGTTCTCGACGGCGGCGGCAAAGGCCTTGCAGTCTTCGACATCCAAATCGGCGGCAAGCGTCGGGATGACCTCGTGGTAGAGCATGGTGTTCATGAAGCCGCGGACGGTCTCGTCGTGCATGCAATCGCGCACGATGTCAAAGCCGGCAACCCAGGAGCCCGGAACAAAGGCAGTGTGGGCGCCGTTGAGGATGCGGACCTTGCGCTTCTTGTACGGGGTGACATCGGGGGTCACAAAGACGCCCGGCAGGCCGGCCTTCACGAAGGGGAGCTTCTCGGCAAGCGACTCATCGCCCTGGATGCCCCACATCTGGAAGGGCTCGCGCACGGCCAGGAAGGGATCCTCGTAGCCCAGACGCTCAGCCACCGCGGCGGCCTCGGATGCGTCGCGGATACGGCCCGGCACGATGGTGTCGACGAGCGTGGTGCAGACGGTGCAGTCGTTGGCCATCCACTGCGCAAACTCGTCCTCCCAGCCCCAGTCGCTCACGTACTGGTTCATGATGCGCAGCAGCTCCTCGCCGTTGTGATCGATGAGCTCGCAGGCGAGCACAATGACGCCCGGCTTGCCGGCGGCCCAGCGGGCGTGAAGGACCTGAGCAAGCTTGGCGGGGAAGCTCGCAGGTGGCATGTCGTCGGCCTTGCAGGACGGGTCATAGGCGATACCGGCCTCGGTGGTGTTGGAGACGATGATCTCTAGGTCGTCGGAGACGGCGACCTCCATCATGGCGCGGTAGTCGTCCTCACGATACGGGTTCAGGCAGCGGCTGCAGGCGCTGATCACGCGGGACTCGTCAACCGTGTTGCCGTTCTCCTTGCCGCGCACCAACACGGTGTACAGGTCGTCCTGGGCATTGATGCCGTCGGCAAAGCCAAAGGCACCGCTGATGGGCTGCACCATGACGACCTTGCCGTTCCAGCCGGTGGCCTCGTTGCCCATGTCAAAGAAGCGGTCGACGAAGGCGCGCAGGAAATTGCCCTCGCCAAACTGCAGAACCTTCTCGGGAGCATCCTTGGGCAGCAAATAGCCCTTGTAGCCGATCTTCTCGAGCGCATCGTAGCTGATGTTCTCCATCTATGTTTCTCCTTAGATGTCTGTTAGCGTGCAAGCAAAACGGGGCTCCGCGTGTGGCAACGGCGCCCAGGGTTCGATGTGATTCGATGCGGGCTTAGGCCTCGACGGTGTCCAGGTCAAAGCCAAAGTAGCGGACCGCATTGTTGTAGCTGATGTCGCGCACGATACTGCCCAGCAGCTCCATGTCGGCCGGGTACTTGCCCTGCTCGACCCACTCGCCGATCACGCTGCACAGCACGCGACGGAAGTACTCGTGGCGCGGATAGGACAGGAAGGAGCGGGAATCGGTAAGCATGCCCACAAAGTTGCCCAACACGCCCTCGTTAGCCAGAGCCGTAAGCTGCTCGCGCATGCCGACCTCGTTGTCGTTGAACCACCAGGCGGAGCCGTTCTGGATCTTACCGGCAGTCGGAGCCTCCTGGAAGCAACCCATGACGGTATCGATCATGGTGTTATCGATGGGGTTCAGGCTGTACAGGATGGTCTTGGGCAGGCCGCAGGTCTCCTGGATGGAGTTGAGGAAATCGGCGAGCTGGTCGGACGGCGTGTAGTTGGAGATGCAGTCGTAGCCGGTGTCGGGACCGAGCTTGGCGAACATGGCGCGGTTGTTGTCGCGCTTGCAGCCAAAGTGCAGCTGCATGGCCCAGCCCAGACGGACATACTCACCGGCAACGAACTGCATAAAGGCAGTCTTGTACTTGAGGACCTCTTCCTCGGTAAGCGGCTCGGCAGCCAGACCCTTGGCAAAGATAGCCTCGATCTCGTCGGCGGTAGCCGGGACGTACATAACGTAGTCGAGTGCGTGGTCGGAGGCGCGGCAGCCCAGCTCGTGAGCAACGTCGTAGCGCTTGGAAATGGCAGCCTTCATGCCCTCAAAGTCGCTGACCTCAACGCCGGCAACCTCGGAAAGGTGCTTGCAGTAGTCGGCAAACTCCTGGCCGCGCTCGATGCGCAAAGCGGCATCGGGGCGCATGGCGGGAACGACCTGAACGTCAAAGCTGTCGTCGGCGGCAATCTTCTTGTGCCACTCAAAGCTGTCGGCGGGGTCGTCGGTAGTGCAGATCATGCGGACGTTGGACTGCTTGATCAGGTTGCGGCAGGTAAAGCTAGCCTCAGCGAGCTTGGCGTTGGCAAGGTCCCAGACCTCCTGGGCAGTCTTGCCGTTGAGGACGCCCTCGTAGCCAAAGTAGCGCTTAAGCTCCAGGTGGCTCCACTCAAAGACGGGGTTGCCGACGCAGCGACCCAGGGTCTCGGCCCACTTTTGGAACTTCTCGCGAGCAGGGGCGTCGCCAGTGATAAAGCGCTCGTCGACGCCGTTGGCACGCATCAGGCGCCACTTGTAGTGGTCGCCGCCCAGCCAAACCTCGGTGATGTTCTCGAAACGCTTGTCCTCCCAAATCTCCTTAGGAGAAATGTGGCAGTGATAGTCGACGATGGGCATGCCCTCGGCAAAGTTGTGGAACAGCTCCTCGCCGGTCTTGGTGCTCAGCAGGAAATCCTGATCGTCCATAAAGTTTTTCATCAAACAGCCCCTTTGCTGGCAAGGCGGGCGCACGGCGCGCTCGTTATCCTTTAGGTGAACGTTCACTATACTAATCCATTGCACCTCAAAAGGTGAACGTTCACCTAACCACCACGGGGTGAACGGTAGATTTTGCCCGTTCAACGGTTGCTGGAGATGTGACTTGCATGTATTGCGGACTGTTTGGCGTCCCCGAACACCGAACTTGAGAGCTTTTGCTCAGGTGGGTCATGTCCCGATGTACATTTTTGGGAGTATTCAGCATTGGAGCGCGCCGTGTGCCATCCTCAGCGTCCTATTTGGAACGCAGATAGCGCCCGATCGGCATAAAAAGTGCCCCCGATGGCAAATTACGCCATCGGGGGCACTTAAAACAGTCGTTCTGCACCTCATTCAGGGCATGCCAATGCTGAATACTCCCAAAAATGCACGTCGCAAGAGGGGGTACCTGCTCAATCGGCTAAATACCCGCAAGTTCGCAGTAGCGATCGACATTGCTGGCAAATACCATCTCGACGGCGCCCTTCTGGACGGGCACCGTCGGGGTCCTTCCCCACAGCAGATAATCGCCCAGCGTCTTAGCGCCGCGATACGCCAGGCTCGTCGGGTCCTTATAGACAATATTGGTAAAGATACCGCGGCGCAAGGCCAGAGCACTTTCGGGAAACAGGTCGTTGCCGATCACCATGACCTGACCGGCCTTGCCGGTCGAGACGAGCGCGTCGGCAACCACTTCGGAACCAACGGCAAAAACGCTACAGATAAGTTCGGGGGCGTCCGGCGCACTCAAGCGCTTTTCGAGCTCATGCTCGAGTTGTTTGACTTGCGCATGGGCACCTGCAAGATCCTCAACCTGCCATGGAATATCACGTTCGCGCAGGTAATTGTGGAAGGCGCGGGCGGTTAGATAGTGCGAATCGGTATATGGGTCGCCTGTCAAAAGGAGCACGCGGGCGTCGGCCCCAGAAGCATGGACCAGGTTTGCCGCCTGCTCGGCCATAAGGCTGCCTGCCGTCGAATAATCGGCCAAGCTCGCACCCAAACGATTCAAATGCGGACGGTCGCCGTCGACAAGCTCAATCGTCACGCCCGCCTCGGCGATCTGCCCCAAAAGCTCAGTCGCACGATCGTCGCCCGGCGCATAGGCAAGCAAGCCATCAATCTTCTCGCCCACCTGCAGACGCTCGTCGATTTGCTCGAGTGCATCAGCGTAGCCGCCCACGCCAAATTCAACGCGCTCAACCGTAATGCCCCGGTCGATGACCTCCTGTTCAAAGCGATTGCAGCCTTCCCACAGGTAACGGAAAAAGTACGCTCCCTCGCGCGATGCGCGGGGCAGGCAAAACACCAGATTGATATCCTTGCGGCGCAGGCTTGAGGCACTTGTGTTGCGGTGATAGCCCATGGCCTCGGCCTTAGTGTTCACCTTGGCGCGCACGGATTCGCTCACGCCGGCCTTTCCCGTCAGGGCCTTGTGCACGGTATTGATGGAAACGCCAAGCTCGGCGGCTATGTCCTTCATGGTTACGCGAGCGCTCATGCGGTTACTCCGTTATAGATAAGTTGCCAATTAATAGTCCAGTTAACGATACCCCAAAAATACTCTTCGACTCGCCGTGCTCTCCCTCAAATGCACAAAGCGCCCCGCGAACGGATGCCCGCGGAGCGCTTGGATGTCCGGACCTTATTTGATACCGCGACCCAAGTCTTCGGCGATTTTGTCTACGCCCTTAAGCGCGGCACAAGTCTTTTTGTTAGAACAATGCCCCGTGCAAACGCCACCCTGAGCGCAGTCGGCGCAGGTGCCCTTGCGGTAGATGCGCACGCACACGGCGACAAACGCAATACCGATAACGGCCAGTACAACAATATCGATAGGTGCCATAGCAAGCCTCCTCTAGTTAACCACCACTTACTTTACCCCATTCTCCACCTATCAAAAAGGGACAGGTTAATTTTGGTCGGTTTTATCTGCGGAAACGCCACATCTCCCCCACCAAAAAGCCCGAGTGTCGCTGGGACACCCGGGCTCGTGGAAAGGGGTTAATCCTTATTCGGACTTAAGCGGAAACTGCAGCGGAAGCAGCGTTGGTCTCGTCCTCGTCGGTCCATGCATGCTTTGGCATGGGACGGAAGATCTGGAAGAGCATCGCAACCAGCAGCACGATGGCCACCACCGTCCAGATACCAAACTGTCCAAGAACAAGCAGGTTGTAGAACTGGTTGATGAACAGGCCGATAACCCAAGCGAAGGCGCACTCGTAGCCGATGGCAATCGCGGTCCACTTGCCGGAATCCATCTGGTTGCGGATGGTGCCCATGGCGGCAAAGCACGGGGCGCACAGCAGGTTGAACGCTCCAAAGGCAACGCAAGCACCCATGGTGGGGAACATGCCGGCAAACGCGGTCCACAGGCTCGGGTCGGTCTCGCCCGCGTCGGCGACGGACAGCAGCGAGCCGGCGGTGGCGACAACGTTCTCCTTAGCGACAAGGCCAGAGACAGTCAGCGCGGTGGCCTGCCAGGTGCTAAAGCCGAGCGGGGCGAAGATCCAAGCGACCAGGTTGCCGAGCATGGCAAGCACGGAGTAGTCCATGAACTCCTCGGGGATGCCGTCCATCGCAGGCAGGAAGCCAAAGGAGCCGTTGTAGCTGCCAAAGTTGGACAGGAACCAAACCACGACAGTGGAGGCAAAGATGACCGTGCCGGCCTTCTTGATAAAGGCCCAGCAGCGCTCCCACACGTGCAGCGCCCAAGAGCGGATCGCCGGGAAGTGGTAGGCAGGAAGCTCCATAACGAACGGCGTCGGGCGGCCGGCGAAGAGCTTGGTCTTCTTGAGCATGAGGCCCGAAGCAATGACGGCAAAGACGCCCAGGAAGTAGAAGAGCGGGCTGATCCACGCGGCGGTGGTGGAAGAATCGCCGATGATGGAACCCATGAGCAGGGCGATGATCGGCAGCTTGGCGCCACAGGGAATGAACGTGGTGGTCATGACCGTCATGCGGCGGTCCTTCTCGTTCTCGATGGTCTTGGTAGCCATGACGCCGGGGACGCCGCAGCCCGAGGACACGAGCATGGGAATAAAGGACTTACCGGACAGGCCAAAGCGGCGGAACACGCGGTCCATGATGAAGGCGACACGGGCCATGTAGCCACAGTCCTCCAGGAAGGACAGCATGACGAACAGCAGGAACATCTGAGGCACAAAGCCAAAGATGGCACCCAGACCGCCGACGATACCGTCGCAGACCAGCGAATCAACCAGGCCACCGTCCTCGGTGCCGCCTGCCACAAGGGCGTCGTGCACCACGGTGGTGATGCCGGGGACATAGGGGCCGTACTGCGCCGGGTCGACCGAGTCGGCATTGTCGCCCGCAGCCTCGACAGCTGCGTCGTAGGCGTCGCGACCCTGACCGAGCACGTACCAACCGTCGGTACCGAAGAGCTGGTCGTTGGTGAAGTCGGTCACCGTGCCGCCCAAGGTAGAAACGGCGATGTAGTACACACAGAACATGATGACCACAAAGATCGGCAGGCCCAGGATACGGTTGGTAACCACGCGGTCGATCTTCTCGGAGGTGCTCATCTTGGCCGGAGCCTTAGTGAGGCACTCGTCAATGATGTGCGCGATGACGCCGTAACGCTCGCCGGTGATGATGGACTCGGCATCGTCGTCGCAATCCTGCTCGCACTGGGCGACCAGCTCCCCCACGCGAGCGGCCTTCTCCTTGGTGAGGTTGATGAGTTTGCAGGCGTCCGCGTCGCGCTCGAACAGCTTGACGGCGTAATAGCGGCGCTTGTTGGCGGGAACGCTCGCCGGAAGGTTGTTCTCGATGTGGTCTAGAACGTCCTCGATAGAAGAATCGAACTTGTGCTCCGGCACCTGGCCCTTGGAAGCAGCGGACTTCTTAACCTGCTCGAACAGCTCCTTGATGCCCTTGTTCTTAAGAGCGGAGATCATCATAACCGGGCAGCCGAGCTTCTTGGAGAGCTTGTCCGTGTCGATCTTGTCACCGTTCTTCTCGACCAAGTCGGCCATGTTGAGGGCAACGACCACGGGCAGGCCGGTCTCGATAACCTGAAGCGCCAGGTACAGGTTGCGCTCGAGGTTGGTGGCGTCGACCACCTGGACGACGACATCGGGCTCTCCGCTCATGAGGTAATCGCGCGAGCATTGTTCCTCGGGACTGTAGGGGGAAAGCGAGTAGATGCCGGGGAGGTCCGTAATGGTAACGTTCTTGTCGCTTAGGAGCTTGGCTTCCTTTTTCTCAACCGTGACGCCGGGCCAGTTGCCAACGTAGCCGTTGGCGCCGGTAATCAGGTTGAAAAGCGTGGTCTTGCCGCAGTTGGGGTTACCCGCCAGCGCGACATGGATCTGAGAATCCGCCATTCAATCCTTCTTCCTTGTGTGCCTGCGCTGCTTTCTCCGCGCAGGCTGGATAATGTGCTTCAAAGATGCTGCATTAAGTTAGAAAAACCTAACTTTATCTGCAGAAATATACGCCGCAAGCCCCTACTGGACCTCGACGACGGCCGCCTCCTCCTTGCGGATGGAAAGCTCGTAGCCGCGCACGTTGATCTCGACCGGATCACCGAGCGGCGCAACCTTCACGACCTTGAACGAAGTGCCCTTGATGAGCCCCAGGTCCATAAGGTGGCGGCGAAGCGCGCCCTCACCGTGAAGCTTGACGATGGTAGAGCTCTCGCCCACCTTAACGTCACCCAACGTCTTCATTTACTTGTCCCCCTTTCAGTGCGTACAGAAATACCGTCGACTAACCGACGGTCATGATGTGCATGGCAACCTTGGAATCGATACCAAAGCGTGCGCCCAGCACAGTGACGATGATATTGGCGCCACTCGAGCTCACCACGTGGATTTCGTTGCCCTCGACAAAGCCGAGGTCCTTGAGGTGGTGCTTCATATCCTCATTGCCCTTTACACGAGACACGCGCACGGTTTCGCCCGCTTTCACCATCGAAAGCGGCATGGCCGGCATCTGTGGTCCGCAAGACATGAGTGGCTCCTAACGTCAGTTCGTCCTCAACATCGACGCGTTAAAAGTTAACCACGTCTATGTTCGCTATAGTAAACTAGCACGTGGTTAACTTTTTGGAAAGGGTCCCCATTCAGATTTCGAAAAAGTTTCCCATACGAAACAAAGGCGCCGCAAAGACTGTCTCTTTGCGGCGCCTTGCCATACCAATTGATGCAACAGAGGGGACTGCCCCTTTGTCACATTGTTGAGGTTAGAGCGAGAGGTTTCTGATCGACGTAACGCAGGAGGCCTCATCTACGCCCGAAACGCGGAAGATGATGTCCTCGCCGCACTCGCCGTAGAGAGCCATGAGTCCCATGACATCGCGTCCATCCGTGTGGCGATCGCCGATGCTGACTGACACGTCGCTACGATGCTTGGCAATGATGTCATAGAGCAGCGCAACCGGGCGGGCATGTAATCCCAACGGATCTTTAATCGTCTTTGTAAACTCGACCATGTCCCCTCCCACGACATCGTACATTCGGCTGGCAAACCCAGCCATGTGGTAGTTATTGTAGCGTTAGATGCTTGTCGAGGACCCTTTCGGACACCCCGTGGACAAAAAGTGGCAAATATGAGTACTGTCACAAATTTAGTAGCAGCAGAATTGAGAGCAAATTGGCCGATTTGGCCGATTTTAATGTTTTGGAAGCCATCGAATCGCGTCTATAGGGGGTTAGATAAATTGATTTTGAGCCCATTTTCGCTCAGAACAGGCCGAAAAATATGACACCTCTTTTGCAACAGTACTCATATTTGGCATTTTTTGCCCACAGGGTCCAAAACCATGCTCCAAAACACAAAAGGAGGGGCCTCGTAAGGCCCCTCCTTAGGAAAGGGAATCGATTTATTCCACAGCCGTAGATTAATCCTAGCCGCTACTCCATCATGTCGAGGACGGAGGGGCGAAGCTCGTTCTCAGCAGCCTCGGGATCGGTTTCGCGCAGGCGGTTGATGTAGCGGTTGTACCACATCACGGCAAGGCCCAGGAAGACAACCACGCCGCCGACGTTGTAGACCAGCGTCAGCCACAGCGGCTGATCGAGCGGAATGGTGCCGCAGATAAGCACGAAGCAGAAGACCACAAGCAGGAATGCAGCAATGACCAGGCCAAAAGTGCGCGAACCCATGCGGAAGCCACGGGGAGCAGCGTCGAAGTTCTTGCGCAACATAAAGTAGGCAAGCAGGATCAGCAGCGGCGGGAGCAGAGCGGTGGCAGCCGTCATGTTGGTGACGATCATGAGCAGGTCGTCGAGGTTACCGGAGCCCAGGGCCGGGATGATCAGGATGGGGACGACGATGGCGAACTGCAGCCAGGCAGCGCGGGCGGGAATGCCGTGCTCGTTGAGCTCGACGATCTTGCTACCAAAGACACCCTTGGGGATCTCGGTGAAGAAAACCTTGATGGGAGCAGAGGTCCACATCATGAGGGAGCCCAGCGTGGCGGCGAGAAGGATCAAGCCGATGGCGCGCGTAGACACTTCCATGGGAATGCCAAAGTGGGCAAAGACAGCGCCGAATACGTCGAAGATACCGGTGGAGATGGCAACGCCGCCCTCGGGGATGAACAGGTTAACCAGCAGCGAAGCGCCTGCATACAGAAGGCCGATGGTCAGACCGGCGATAACGACGGTGCGCACGAAGGCCTTGACGCCACCCTTAAGGTCGTTAAGGAACACGCCGACAGACTCAGCGCCGCCAACGCCCTGGATGATCCAGGCAAGCGTACCGAAGAAGCCCCACGCAGTTGCGAAGTTGCTCATGTCGGGAGCCATGTTAGCGGGAGTAGGAGCCGTAGCGAACTCAACGCCGCCAAAGGCAGCAGCCAGGGACAGCAGGATGAACACGGCGGTCAGGCCGAGAGCCGCGGTCGAACCGAAGGAGGAAATGGAGCCGATCCACTTAGCGCCCTTGGTCGAAACCCACGTGGCGATAGCAAAGACAACGATCTCGATAATGGTGATCCACAGCTGCGAAAGCTCGGCGTTGGCACCAAAGAACACGTAGCTCGCGTAGATGATGACGTTGGGCAGGACGGACGCAAAGAAGAACAGGTTAACGAACCAGTAGCTAAATGCCGTCAGGAACGCCCAGCGACCACGCATCGAGGTCTTAACCCATGCGTACACGCCCGACTCGGAGTCCTTGTTAAGGCCGACGAACTCGGCGGTAACCAGGGTATAGGGGACAAAGTACAAAAGCGTGGCGAAGAAGAACGACGGCGCGGCTGCTAAGCCGATGGCCGCGTTGTTGTTGATGATGTTCTTGATACCGAACACGGCGGCGACCGTCATGCCCAGCAGAGCGAACGAACCAATCGTTCCTCGTTTTTCAGAGCTCATAAGCCCTCCCAATCATCTATTAAATGTCATCTAAACCCGTCCGAGCTGCAAGTGCAAACACGGACGGCGCACCTGCTAAGGGGAATGGGGAAAAGGGAGTCAACAAAGCCATCCCCCTTAACGGCGCGAAGCAAACGTCCAGGCGGACGAATACTACTTGTTGGGGAAGGAATAACCTTCGACCGTCACGTGCAGTACCACGACGCGGGGATCCGCGGCATCGGCCACGACACGGTAGGCCTCGTCAATTTCGACGACGGCAACGCCGCCGGCGGGAATCGTCACGGTCTCCCCCGCCCCCTCAAAGCGCTCGCGATCATCGATATCGCTGTAAGCGCGGGTGCAGGTGAGGCCTGCCTTGGGGGCAACCTCGACGGTCAGGTCGCCGTCGAGCGGAGCGAGCACGGCATGGTAGCGACGGTGACCGACCAGGTCGGCGGTTGCGGCCTCGCGGGCATAGACCCACCAGTACACCAGCGAGTCGCCGATGGAGT
Source organism: uncultured Collinsella sp. (assembly GCA_900549195.1). Classification (GTDB taxonomy): domain Bacteria; phylum Actinomycetota; class Coriobacteriia; order Coriobacteriales; family Coriobacteriaceae; genus Collinsella. Next base: position 3,728 of record URNK01000002.1, on the reverse strand, counting down.
ACGCCACATCGTGCTGCAGTTCAGAAACGCCGTCGAGCGCCTGGCCGGTACGCATCCACTTCTTGACGGACTTCATCTGAGCGTCGAAATCGGCGCGCGAGTTAAAGACATGCATGGCTTATGCCTCCTTAATGGGTGCCAGCGCCTGAGCCAAATCGGCAGACGTCAGCGGTCGCAGGGACACCTCAAAGCTGAAGCTCTCAAAACGGGTGCGATAGGAATCGAGCACCTCGGAACCCCAAGAGTTCGAGCCAAGGCCGAGCAGCTGGTCGTTGATGTTAACCGTGACCGTGTCGCCCGGAACAAGGTCGTAGACGTGCTTGGCATTATCAATAGCCTCGCAGCTATAGGGCCATGCCGAGAACGAGAACGGGTTGGAAGCGGCGTCGGCCGGACGAGTCACCAGCACGCCATCACCGTGGCTAGAGCGCAGGGCAACCCAGCGGGTACCCTCGCGGTTGGCACAGTCCTGAGGCATAACGTAGGGCGTGAACATGTCGTCGACCGTAGTGCGGTAATGACCGACCGGGTTGGCACGCAGCGAGTCCGGATAGTTCTCGCCCGGGCCGTGGCCATACCACTCGACGGCACGATCGCAACCGGGCACCTCAAAGGAGATGCCGATGCGCGGGATAATGTCCGAATAGTCGCCGTAGGGCTCGCCGGAAACCTTGAGGTCGACGCGACCGCTCGGAAGCACGGTGTAGACAAGCTCGACGCGCATGCCGAACGCGCGGACGGGAGGAGCAATACGTTGGCTCACGGTAACGACGACCGCATTGCCGTCCTGCTTCCAAAAAACCTTGCGGGTGGACGTCTGCATTACATCAATGAAGTTGTCCTTCCACAGGGAGTCGTACTCCTGGGCGTGGTTGTCGACGAGCGGATGCCAAAAACCAACCTGGGGACCAGAGGCCATGACGTCACGGCCGGATGCCTTCCACTCGCTCACGGTGCCGTTTACCTTGCTGAAGGTCAGCTCGCCGTTGAGGGAGTGAATGCGAATCTCCTGCTCGGTCTCCTCGACCGTAAGCTCAGGACGAGTGGGAGCCGCAATGGCCGGCGCCGGATGGTTTGCGATGGCAAACTGGTTTGCGCCCAGTTGGAACATCGGCTCGCACCAGACGTGAGCGGCCATGGTGTAGGCGCGCACAGTCAGCAGGGTCTCGCCTACCGCGGCCTCGTGAATCACCAGCGGAAGCTGGACGGACTCACCGGGGGCAACCGCACCGGGCATGAGCGTCTTGTGGCAGACCACGTCGCCGTCCACCAGGGTCTCCGCCGACAGGCAAACATCCTCGAGGGTGGTAAACCAGCGCTTGTTGGTGACAGTCAGCTCGCCCGCCTCGGCGTCATAAGCCATGCGAACCGGGCAGATGACCTGGCCGTACTCGGTAAGGCCCGGGCTCGGCTGCTGCCAGGGGAACACCATGCCATCGATGCAGAAGTTGCTGTTGTTGGGGTAATCGCCGTTGTCGCCGCCATACATATCGTAGGCAATGCCGTCCTCGGTCACAGCAGCCAGACCGTGGTCGCACCATTCCCAGATAAACTGGCCTTGGATGCAATCCCAGCGATCGAAGACCTCCTGATACTCGGACAGGCCTCCGGGGCCGTTGCCCATGGAGTGACCGTACTCGCAGTTGATGCGCGGCTTGGGGAACGGATGCTCACCAAAGTCGTTCATCTGCGACACACGGGAGTACATCGTGGAAATGACGTCGACGGTATCGGCGTTGCGGTCCTCCTCGTAGTGGACCGGACGACCATCGAGCTCGTGAGCCTTGGCGTACATCGCGCGGATGTTGCAGCCATAGCCGCTCTCGTTGCCCAGCGACCACATGATGATGCACGCGTGGTTGCGCTCCTGCATCACCAGGCGCTCAATACGGTCGACGTAGGCCGGCTCCCATGCCGGGTCGTCGGTAACCAGGGCGATGTTGCCGATATTCTCGAAGCCGTGGCTCTCCATATCGGTCTCGGCGACCAGCATGATGCCATACTCATCACACAGCTCGTAGAAGCGCGGGTCATTGGCATAGTGAGAGGTGCGCACTGCGTTGATGTTGTGCTGCTTCATGAGCTCCAGGTCGCGGCGCATGCGATCGAGGCCCACGGCGCGGCCCTTGTGATCGTCGTGATCGTGGCGGTTGACGCCATGCATTTTAAAGTAAGTGCCGTTGAGGTAGATATGATTGCCCTCGACCGTCACCTCGGCAAGACCCTGGCGATGCGGGACGTACTCGCTCACCTTGTCGTCGTCGTAGACCTCAAACGTAAGATCGTAGAGGAAGGGGTCCTCGGGATTCCAGAAGTGGGCATCGGTCACGCTGCACTCGGCATGGCTGTCGACGCACTCACCCGTAGCCACCACGTTCTCGCCATCGCTGAGCGTAAACACAACGCGGGAAGCGCCCTCGGCAACCGTATCGAGCGTGATCAGAGCGGCATCGCCCTCGCGGTGCGTGCGGAACCTAAAGTCGACCAGGTGCGCGGCGGGACGCTGCATAAGGTACACATCGCGGAAGATGCCCGAGGCCCACCACATGTCCTGATCCTCGATGTAGCTGCCATCGCTGTACTGCAGGACCTTGACCGCAAACAGGTTGTCGCCCTCGACGAGCGCGTCGGTCACGTCGAACTCGGCAGACAGGCGCGAACCCTTGGTCATGCCGATATACTGACCGTTGACGTACAGCTCGCCATAGCTCTCGATGCCGTCGAAGCGAATGATCTCGCGAGCGCCGGCAGGAACGGCGGGAAGGTTGACGATGCGCTGGTAGACGCCCGTGGGGTCGTCGGAGGGAACGAACGGCTGATCAACCGGGAACGGGAAACCCTCGTCGGTGTAGGCAAGGTTGCCATAGCCGTCCACCTGCCACAGGTGCGGAACCTCCACGTGATCCCACTCGGGCTTGTACGTGGAGAGTTCCTCGTTGGAGACGGCAGCGGGGCCCTCAAAGAGGCGGAACTGCCACGAGCCGGACAGCTGGACAAACCCGCGCGACAGCTCGCGGCTGTACGTTGCAGCGAGATCGGCGGTCTCGTAACCCATAAAGTACGCATGGGGTGCCAGGCGGTTCCTGTGGGTGAGCGCTTGGTTTTCCCAATCGTTAATGGCGTCCATGGTGATGCTCCTTCATCATCGTAGTGATTCTTGTGCAACCGGTTGTCCTTATCTTACGGGCGATGCAAAATACTGTGCAACCGGTTGTCCGCTGAACGGTCGATTTGGCCGGGTTAACGGTGCAACCGGTTGTACAATCGCAACACTTATGTCACCCTGAGTATCGAAACTCAGCACAAGACATCGTTCTTAAACTCGTAGGCAACCTCCACGCCCGCTGATATCTCACCCACACGAGACGTATTCGATTTCGGCTTGGTTGCAAAACGACACCGGTCACCGGATATCATGAACGCTGTTCAGGCGCACTATAGTAAGCTGTATCCGCACTAGCCCGTATCAGTGACAACATCGACCGCATTTTCCAGGAGACGCCATGACACAACCAGTTCGCACCGCACCTACGCTTGCCGAGGTTGCCGCAGCTGCCGGCGTGTCGCGCTCCACGGCATCGCGCGCCCTCAACGATTCGCCCCGCATTAGCGAGGAAACCAAAAAGCGCGTCCGCGCGGCGGCCAAGGAAGTCAATTTTGTCCCCAACGCTCGTGGCCGAGCGCTCGCTGTCGGGCGCACGGAAATCATCGCCGTGCTCGTGACCGAG
>URNK01000001.1 GCA_900549195.1 uncultured Collinsella sp. | reverse complement strand
CTCGCACGGAGAGCACATTAAGTGCTCTCCGGCTCGTGCGGAACTCGCGATCGACTTCATGTGCCGCCATGCGGCCGGGGCGAACGCGGGTCCAAGATTGTCAAAAAAGCGGTCGGCGCGCAGTGCGCCGACCGCCGATATATGGGGTCTGATATTTTTTACCAGCTAGGGCCTCTTACTCGTCTAGGAGATCTTCTGGCATGTCGTTGCCGTCGCCTAGATCGACAGGGGTTTCTTCGGGGGCAGAGCCGTTTTCTGTGGCTTCGCCTTCGGGCTTCTCTTTGGCGGCCGTCATGCGGGCGACAGCGCAGATGCGGTCGTTGTCGTCGACGGTCATCATCTTGACGCCCTGGGTGGCGCGGCCAGTCTGGCTGATCTCGTCGGTCTTGACGCGAATGACCGTCGCGCCCTCCGTCACGATGAATAGCTCGTGCTGCGGGCCCACCGTCTTCATGGCCGCGAGGTTACCCTTACGCTCGGTCATTTGGATGGTGTAGACGCCCTGGCCGCCGCGATTCTGCTCCGGATAGTCCGCGACCGGCGTGCGCTTGCCGTAGCCGCGCTCGGTAATGACGAACAGATCGCCGTTGCCGTTAGTGACTTCCATGCCCAGAACGCTCACGCCGTCCTTCAGACCGATACCGCGAACGCCGCTGGTATCGCGGCCGGTGGCGCGCACCTGCTCCTCGGAGAACATGATCGCCTTGCCCGCGGTGGTGGCTAGGATAATCTTGTCGCCCTCGCGCACGCGGCGCACGTTCAGCAGCGCGTCGTCGTCACGCAGGTTGATAGCGATCAGGCCGTCGCGACGGCTGCGATCATATGCGCTCATCACGGTCTTCTTGACCATGCCGCTCTTGGTGGCAAACATCAGGTACTCGTCGGCCGGGAACTCGCGGCAGCTGATGACGCTCGCGATCTTCTCGCCTTCCTCGAAGGGCAGCAGGTTGACGATCGCGGTACCGCGCGCCTGGCGCGTACCCACCGGCAGCTCGTGCACCTTCAGGCGATAGACCTTGCCCTTGCTCGAGAAGAACAGCACGTACTCGTGCGTGGACGCGATGAACATCTCGTCGATAACGTCGTCCTCTTTGAGGTTGACGCCCGACACGCCCTTGCCACCGCGCTTCTGGGCACGGTAGGCAGCCACTGGGATACGCTTAACGTAGCCGGTGTGGGTGATGGTCACGACCATATCCTCGTCGGCGATGAGGTCCTCGACATCCAGGTCCTTCTCAACCTGGCTGATTTCGGTGCGGCGCTTGTCGCCAAACTTCTTGGAGATCTCGCGCATCTCTTCCTTGATGACGCCCAGAATCTTCTCCTCGTGCGCCAGCAGGTCCTCGTAGTAGGCGATGGCGCGGCGCAGGCCGTCCAACTCTTCTTGGATCTTGTCGCGCTCCAGGCCGGTCAGGCGGCGCAGCTTCATCTCGAGGATGGCCGTGGTCTGCTCGGGCGTAAAGCCAAAGCGTTCGATCAGTCGGCTGCTGGCCTCGGAGTCGGTCTGCGAGGAGCGGATGATGCTGATGACCTCGTCGATATGGTCAAGGGCCATCAGGTAGCCCTCGAGGATATGCGCGCGGGCCTGGGCCTTCTTAAGGTCGAAGCGGGTGCGGCGGGTGACGACGTCGACCTGGTGGTCGATGTAGTGCTGCAGCATCTCGCGCAGGCTCAGGCATTTGGGAACGCCGTTGACGAGTGCCAGGTTGTTGGCGCCAAAGGTCGTCTGCAGCGAGGTGTACTTATACAGGTTGTTGAGCACGACCTGCGGAATGACGCCCTTCTTGAGCTCGATAACCAGACGGATGCCCTTCTGGTTGGACTCATCGCGCATATCCGATATGCCCTCGATGCGCTTGTCGTTGACGAGCTGGGCGATCTTCTCCTGCAGGGTGCCCTTGTTGACCATGTAGGGAATCTCGGTAAAGACCAAGCGGCTGCGGCCGGTCTTGGTGGACTCCACATGTGCCTTGGCACGCACGGTAATGGAGCCGCGTCCGGTCTCGTAGCTCTGTTTGATGCCGGCGCTGCCCATGATGATGGCGCCGGTGGGGAAGTCCGGACCGGGCATGATCTGCATGAGCTCGTCGACGGTGGCGTCGGGGTTGTCGATCAGGTAGCAGGTGGCCTCGATCGCCTCGGTGAGGTTATGCGGGGCGATGTTGGTGGCCATGCCGACGGCGATGCCCTGGCTGCCGTTGACCAGCAGGTTGGGGAAGCGCGCAGGCAGCGCCACGGGCTCGGCAAGCGATTCGTCGTAGTTGGGCTGCCAGTCGACGGTATCCTTCTGCAAGTCACGCAGCAGTTCCATGGCGGGCTTTGCCAGGCGGCTCTCGGTGTAACGCATGGCTGCCGCGCCGTCGCCGTCGATGTTACCGAAGTTGCCATGACCGTCGATGAGCGGCGTGCGCATGGAGAACCACTGCGCCAGGCGGACCATGGCCTCGTAGACCGCGAAGTCGCCATGCGGGTGGTACTTACCGATAACTTCGCCGACCGTCCAGGCCGACTTCTTATGTGGGCGGTTGGGGTAGATGCCGCTCTCGTTCATCGCATACAGGATGCGGCGGTGCACCGGCTTTAAGCCGTCGCGCACGTCCGGCAGGGCGCGCGCCGTGATAACCGACATCGAATACTCGATAAACGACTGCTTCATCTCGCGACCGAACTCCGAAATCTGGAGCTGGCCGCCGTTGATATCCTCGCCGGCCGAGGCGCCACGGTCGACTTCGCCAAAGCTCTCCTCGAGCTCACCGTCGTCGTCTTCTTCCTCATCATCATCGGCATCGGGGTTATAGGCGTCCGGGTCGCCGTCCTCGCCCTGCTCAGCACGGGCAAGCAGGCGCTTCAGATCATCGGGCATACCGGCATCGCCGGCCTCGTCCATACCCTCGCTATTGTTGATATCGTCTGCCACGTTACCTCCTCTTAAGCATCAAGGAATCGTGCATCATGTGCGTGTTTTTCAATGTACTCGCGGCGATAGCCGACCTCGGAACCCATCAGCTCGCGCACGGCGCGGTCCGCCACCACGGCGTCCTCGATCGACACACGCTGCAGGATGCGGGTCTTGGGGTCCATCGTCGTCGAGGCAAGCTGCTTGGGGTCCATCTCGCCCAGGCCCTTGTAGCGCTGGACGGTATAGCCCTTGCGCTTTTTGGTGATCTTGCCGTCCTTGGCCTTGCCGTCCTCGTCGTTATCGTCGGGGTTCAGGCCCAGACTCTGGATGGTGTCGCGCAGGATCTCGTCTTCGGGCTGGCGGCCGTTGGGATACACGTAGTGGATCTTGTTGCGCACCTTAATGCCAAAGATGGGCGGGCAGGCAACATAGACGTAGCCGGCATCGATCAGCGGACGCATGTACTTGTAGAAGAACGTCAGCAGCAGGATGCGGATATGCGCACCGTCGACGTCTGCATCGGTCATGATGATGATCTTGTGGTAGCGCGCCTTGGTGATATCGAAGTCGCCGCCGTCGCCGGCACTCGTCGTGACACCGCAGCCGATCGCGGTAATCAGCGACTGGATGGTGTCACTCGAGAACGCGCGATGGTCACCAACGCGTTCGACGTTCAAAATCTTGCCGCGCAGGGGCAGAATCGCCTGGATGTCTCGGCGACGGCCGTCCTTGGCCGAACCGCCTGCCGAGTCGCCCTCTACGATGAAGAGCTCGGTCAGCTCGGCATCGCGCACCGAACAGTCGGCGAGCTTACCGGGCAGGGACGCCGTCTCGAGCAGGCTCTTGCGACGGGTCGCCTCGCGCGCCTTGCGAGCGGCGTTGCGCGCCTTGCAGGCCTGTTGCGCCTTCTTGACGATCTCGCGGGCGGGCTTGGGATGCTCCTCCAAGTAATCGGCGAGGCCGTCGGCCACAATCTTGAGCGTGAGCGCGCGCATATAGGAGCTGCCGAGCTTTGCCTTGGTCTGGCCCTCAAACTGCGGATCGGGCAGCTTGACCGAGATAACGGCCGAAAGGCCCTCGCGCACATCGTCGCCGGTCAGATTGGCGTCTTTTTCCTTGAGCAGGTTCTGCTTGCGCGCGTAATCGTTGATCACGCGGGTGAGCGCGGTGCGGAAGCCCTCAAGGTGCATGCCGCCTTCGGGGGTGTAGATGTCGTTGGCAAACGACATGACGTTCTCGCCGTAGCCGCTATTCCACTGCAGGGAAACCTCGACCTCGCCCATCTTGGCCACAGGCGCGTCCGGGTCCGATTTGCCCTCGATGTAGATGGGCTCCTTAAAGGCCTCGGGGACGTCCTTGCCCTCGTTGAGGAACTTGACGAAGTCGATGATGCCGCCCTCGTAGCAAAACTCCTCCACGTGGGGAGTCGCTTCGCGCTCGTCGGTCAGCACGATTTTGAGGTTCTTATTGAGGAACGCCGTCTCCTGCAGACGGTTGTGCAGCGTATCGAAATCGTAAATGCAGGTCTCGAAGATCTCGTCGTCGGGCCAGAAGGTGACGGTGGTGCCCGTCGAATCCGAGGTGCCCACGACCTCCATCTTCTTGACGGTCTTGCCGCGCGAGAACTCCATCTCGTAGGTGTTGCCGTCGCGACGAACCTGAACGACCACGCGCTTGGACAGTGCGTTGACGACGGAGATGCCAACGCCGTGCAGGCCGCCCGAGACCTTATAGGCCGAGTTATCGAACTTACCGCCGGCGTGCAAAATCGTCATGACGACCTCGAGCGTCGGGATCTTTTTAACAGGGTGCTCGTCGACGGGGATGCCGCGCCCGTTGTCGACGACCGTGATGGAGTTGTCGGCGTGGACCGTCACCTGGATCTCGGTGCAGAAACCGGCCATGGCCTCGTCGACGGAGTTGTCAACGATCTCCCACACCAGGTGATGCAGACCGCTGGCGCTCGTCGAGCCGATATACATGCCCGGGCGCTTACGAACGGCCTCGAGACCTTCGAGAATCTTAATCTCGCCGCCATCGTAATCGTTTTCGTTTGCCACACGTCCTCCTTCAGTCAAGAAAATGTGTACAGCCTTACTAGTTTATCGTAAAAAAATACCCTCGGGAACGAGGGTATTTGGCTCTACAAGGCCACCAGATGCGATTTAAGGCTCTTTTTTTCTTTGCACGCCCTTGGCCCACTCGGCACTGGCTCTCATGGCGTTCTCGAGGGCCTCGCGCAGTTTTTGGTCCTCGATGGGTGCCACTTGGCGCTCGATCTCGGTGCGCTCGGCCTCACTGAGGTCGGCGTGCGGGGCCGGCGGGCGCTCGGTCGTCGCCGGGCGCAGGCGCTCCTTGGCGGCGGGTGGCGTGTGACCGGGCGCGGTGGTTTTGAACACCAGGCCGTCCACATGCGCACCGGCGCGCTCCATACGCGCGCGGATGATCTCGCGCAACAGCGTCATTTCCTGCGTCCACGAGGGCGAGTCGAGATATACCAGCAGCTCATTGGACTCGGGCAGGTAGCGCAGACCCGTCACATGCCGCCCCTCGCGCGTGCCCGAGCACACCGCGTTCCACGCGCGATAGATCGCGCGCGACTCCTCGGCAGCCTCCATCTGCGCACGGCGCTCAGGTGTTGCAGCCGCCAGGATGCGCTGGCGCTCTGCGTTCAAAAACCCACTGAAGGCGACTGTCTCGCTCTCGCGCTCGTAATTAGCACGTCTCACCCATGCTCACCACCTTGGCTCGATCAAGCAGGTCATCGGTAAAGTACCCCAGGTTGGTCGTGGTTATGACCGTCTGGATATCATCGCCGATCAGCCGCAGAAAAGCGCCGCGACGCTCGCCGTCGAGCTCGCTCATCACGTCGTCTAAAAGCAGCAGTGGGGCGGTGCCCAGGACATCGCGAGCCACGACCACCTCCGCCACCTTCCAGGCCAGAACCAACGTTCGCTGTTGACCTTGGCTGGCAAATGAACGGGCGGAGCGACCCGCCACGGTAAACTCAATCTCATCGCGATGCGGTCCCACCAACGTCACGCCGCGGCGAATTTCCTCGTCGGCGCGCTCATCAAGGGCAGCCAGCATGCGCTCGTACGCCCAGCCCTTCAGCTCTTCGCGATCCTCGACCTGGGGCAAATCCCCCAGCGTGGACGTATAGGTCACGCTGGCAGCCTCGCCGGACGCCACTTGACCGTAGGCAGTGTGCACATGGCCCGCCAGCCGGTCGAGTAGGGCCAACCGGTGCACGAGCAGGGCCGAGCCCGCGCGGGCAATCGAATCGTTCCACGCGCCGAGCATCTCGCGGCAGCACCAGGTCTCCTTGAGCAAGGCGTTACGCTGGGTCACGCAGCGCCCATAGGTGCTCGCAAGATCGGCATAGCGTGCGCTCAGTTGCATGCCAAAGTCATCGAGGGCGGCGCGGCGCACACTGGCGCCTCGCTTAACCATGTCCAGATGGTCGGGGCAAAACAGCACGCTCGGCAGAACCCCGCGCACACCGGCGGCAGAACATCTCTTGCCGTTGCGGCTAAACGAGCGCTTACCGTCCTCCGCGCTCAACCCCATATCAAGCACGCGGCCGTCGCCCTCGAGCCTCAGCTCGACCTTGCACGAGCCCACGCCGTCATGGACGAGCTCGGCTGCGGTCGGATGCCTAAACGAGGCGCCGCTCGTCAGCAGCTGCAGCGCCTCTATGAGATTGGTCTTTCCCGCCGCGTTGGGTCCCGCAAGTATCGTCACGCCCTCGTCTAGGGCAAGGCGATAGCTATCGAAGCTGCGGTAGTGCGCGACGGAAAGACCGCGGGCGAACATGGTCATAGGGCGGTTGCTAGATGCGGACCGGCATGACCAGGTACAGGTAGTTGATCTTGTCGTAGGACTTGAAGATGCCCGCCTGCGAGTAGCTCTTGAGCTCCAGCGTGATCTCCTTCTCCTTGGACAGGGCATTGAGGCACCCGAAGATGTAGTGGTAGTTGAAGGCGATGGTGCCCGACTCGCCCTCGGCCTCGACATCGATTGTCTCCTGCGCAAGGTCCTGGTCATTGGAAATGGAGGACAGTCCCATCTGCCCGTTCTCGACATCGATCTCGAACTTGACGGCGGGGTTGGCGCTCGCGATAACGGCCACGCGCTTGAGGGCGGCGTTAAAGGCGGCGACGTCGATCTTGACGCTCGTCACGCACGAATCGGGGATGAGCTGCTTGTAGTTGGGGTACACGCCCTCGATGCGGCGCGACACGTAGGTGGTGTTGCCGGCCTCAAAGACGACCTGGGTGTCGGTAGCTCCGATCATGATGGTCGCCTGGCTGGCCATGATGTTCAGCGCGTCGTTAAAGGCGTCGGCCGGAACGTTGAGCTCAAAGGAACCCTCGAGGGTCGAGGTCTCGACCTGCGTATCGCACACGGCCAAGCGGAAAGAATCGGTCGCCACCAGGCGCACGGTGTTGTTCTCGACCTTCATGTGCACGCCGCCCAGGATGGGGCGGGCCTTGTCGGTCGAGGTAACGCGCCACACGCGGCCGACCATCTCGGACAAGATATCGGTCGGCAGCTCCACGGCACTCTCGATGGCATAGGCCGGAAACTCGGGGAAGTCATTGGCATCGAGCGTGTTCAGGCGGAAAGAGCTCTTCTCGCAACCAATCAGCACCTGGCGCTCGGACAGCTCAAAGGTGACCGGGGCATCGGGGAGAGTCTTGGTGATATTGGAGAGCATCTTACAGGGGATAACCATCTCGCCCTCTTCTTCGACATGCGCCGCGATGCGATGACGGATCGAGATGGTGTAGTTAGAGGTCTGGAATTCCAAGATGCCGTCTTGCGCCTTGACGAGCACGCCCGACAGGATGGGAAGGGTGGATGCCGAAGCGACACCCTTCATAACGACGCCGATGGCTTGTGTAAGCGAGCTCTGGCTGACGGTGAACTTCATCTTTTAATACCTTTCTATAGATATAAATATCTTAATAATAGTAATAGCACTGACGAAACTGTTGATTACTCCCAAAGACGCAGGTCAGACCCAGAAAGAGAATCGACAGCAACCTGTGTGCAACAGGGGTGGTTTTCCACGTTCAAAACCTGCGCAAAACTTTTCATCACCGCGGGTTGGGTTTTAGACACCTTATGCCCGTGGTTTTGACAAGTTTTCAACAGGTGTCTCTATTTCCCTACGAGCGCAGTGTAATTTTATCGCGCAACGATTTGAGATCTTCGGTGACGGTGCGTTCTTCCTGGATCATCTTCTGAACCTTTTTGTAACTCGTGCTGACGGTCGAGTGGTTGCGGTTGCCAAATTCGGCGCCCACCGCCGTGGTCGTCATCTCGCACATCTCGATGGCCAGGTAGATAGCGATATGGCGCGCTTTGGCGATATTGGCGTTGCGACGCGGGCCGATGAGCTCCTCGTGCGTCACGCCGTACTGCTCTTCGATGACGGACTGAACCGTTTGCACGTTGATCTTTTTGGCCGATGTGTCGAAGTACTGGCTGGCGATGGCGTCGATATCGTCAAAGGTGAGCTCCCCGCCCTCGCGTTCGCGGTCGCCCGCCTCGCCGGCGCAGCGCTCGCAGAAGCTCTCGAGTTCGCGGATGTTGGTGCCCGACACCTCTGCCATGTGCTTAAAGTGCTCATCGGTCAGGTGCCCGCCGTCGCCCCCGTAGGCCGCCAGCAGTGAGTCGTCGCCTGCCTCGGGAGCGGCGACGATGGTGTTCTCGTAATAGCGCTGCAAGATCTTGTATTTCATCTCGTAGCTGGGCTCTGCGACCAGGCAGAGCATGCCGGCGTTGAAACGGCTGGTCAGACGCTCGTCCATGCTCAGGTCCTTGGGAGCGCGGTCTGCCGCGATGACGACCTTCTTGTTGTTGCGGATGAACTCGTCCATGAGCTGGAAAAAGTAGTCCACGCTCGCGCGCTTGCCGATGATGTTTTGGATGTCATCGATGATGAGCACGTCCACGCCGTGGTACGCCTGCATGATGGGGGCGTTGCTCTTCTTTTGACGGTCGAACTCGGTCATCAGGTCGTCCAGATATGCCTGGGAGTTGGCATACTTGACCTTGATCTCGGGCGACTTCTCGGCGAGCTCGTTTTTGATGGCAAGCAGCAGGTGCGTCTTGCCCAGGCCCGATTTGCCGTAGATGAACAGTGATGTGCATGTGCCGCGCTCGTCCGCGAGGGCGGCAAACTTGAGTGCCGAGCGATAGGCATGGCTGTTCTCGGGGCCGTAGACAAAGTTCTCAAAGGTAAATTTTGAGTTCGCGGCGAGTGGGGCTCCATCCGTATTCTGCTCGGCCGGCACGGTCGGTGCTGGCATGGGCGAGGTGGGGGTCGCGGCTTGCGTGGATTTAGTCGGCGCCCCGCCCTTCATCTGGTTCATCATGCGACGAAAATCGTCGGCCGAGAGCGTGTTTTTGATTGCAATGCCCGAATCCGCGCCCGCCGCTGCGTCGTGAGCGATGGGCATGTGCGTGACGGGCGCGTTCGTTGGCGTCGCCGCCGCGGTCGGCAACGGTGCCATGGTTTCACGGGAAACATCGCTGTGCTGGTGCTCGATTGTCGGCACGTCACCTGCGGAGGCCGGCACCGCCGGGGAAGCAGCGGGAGCCGTGGCGGGCACCGTGGCGGCAGTGGATTCCGTCGCGGCGCCTTGCGGTGCCACGATGTCGAGAGCAATCGGTGCAAAGGCGATTTCTTCCAGATAGGCCTCAATGGTTGGCTGATGCTTTTTGAGCTGCGCGATGGCAAAGCGCGAGGGGGCCTCGATCGTGAGCGTATCTTCGGTCAGGCTTATGGCGCGCGATTGCCCCAGCATGTTGATGAGGCGTGCATCTTGGCCGTCGCGCTGGCAAAAGGCGATGGCATCCCCCAGGATGATGCTTGCTTCCTCGTCCACTGTCTCTCCCGTTCTTTAGCTCTGAGCTCGCACGCGAGCGGCGCCGAGTTCGGTCAGATGGTATTTTTGGCCATGCTTGATGACCAAGCCGGCCTGCGCCAAGTCATTGAGCGTGCGTGACCAAGTGGGGGCCGAGTTTCCAAACGCCCTCGCCAGATCGGTTGCACCGCACGCTTGATTTTGCGCCAGATAGCCCAGCGCGGCGTTGCCGCGATCGCTTACGAACACGTCCGGTTGTGGCTGTGCATACTGATTTGCTGCATTAGGATACATCATTTGAGCTGCTGGTTGTTGAGAACTCTGCATCGGCGGCATTTGCTGTTGAAAACTTTGAGGCCACTGTTGGTAAGGCTGTGGAGGCATCTGCTGGGCCCAGGGGTTGTACTGCTGCTGCGGCATCTGCTGGTACGGCTGCTGATATCCCTGCTGGTACTGCTGCGGGAACGGTTGGCCGTACCCCAGCGGCGGCATCTGCTGATATGGATATCCCTGTTGGTACGGCTGATAGCCCATTTGCTGGCCACCCGGTGCCCCCGCCGCCTGCTGCATTGCTGCTGCATCCTGATCCGCCAGCGGCATGGTCTCTGGCATGTTTGGCGGCATCGACATCGATGCCGATTGGGGTTCTTGTGTAGGAAGCATTCCGGGCTGCTGCATCTGTCCCACGGGGGGCTGCATCTGCTGCGTTGCCATGGGCTGCTGCACAAAAGCTCCCGGCAGGGGATATGTGGGCTGCTCCGTCTCGGGCCGCACGGCAGCGCCGCGTCCGCCGGCACGCTCGATTTCCTGCACGCGTTTAGGGTTCAGGCTTACCGTAACCACGGTGCCGTTGCCCATGTTGTCCTCGATGGATACGGCACCGCCGGCGTTTTCCAAATACTCCTGCACCATGGGAAACCCTGCTCCGGTTCCACGGATATAGCGCTTCATCTTGCTGTTTGCGCTGGTAACGCCAAAGTCGAAAGCGCGCTCCTTGTCGTCGATGCCGGGTCCTTGATCAGCAAAGCGGATGGTGTCTCCGCCGTCCAGAATCGAGATGATGGGCTCGGCAAAGTGCGCGTGGATAAAGTTTTCGACAATCTCGCGGATGACCATGAGCGAGATATGGCCACCTTGTTCTTTCATGCACTGGTAGACGGTGTTGGTCGTCTCTTCTAAATACGTGCGGACATCTTGCGGATCAATGACGATCACACGCGGTGTCGACAGCATGTCGTCATAGACGGCGATGCGCGCGGCGTACATGGCTTTTGGCGCCCGCGTGGTCGTCTGCTCGCCTTCCGCATGCTCTTCGCGCACGCCGGTGATGTGCTCGTTGTCGGGTGCCGGGTCTCCGGAATCGACCATGGTGTAAAAGTCGTCAGACATGCCGCTCGCAATCTTTCAAAAGGTTTCGAACAAATAGTAGCTCACCGTGCAATGTTTCTCATCTTTCGACAACTTTTCAAAACCTGTTGAAAAGTTTGGAAAACGGGCGAAAAGTTCTCAACATTGCCAACATGACCTGTTGAAAACTCGATGAAATATCGTGAAAAGTTGCCATGCACCGCTAAATCGAGCTTGGCTTATGGGGGAACCGTGTGAACTGCGCAACCTTTTACCTTTGATTTCTTGACATTTGAACATTGATTTCCCTACAATCTTCAAGCTCACGTGTCTATATCTGCGTCCGCGTCCCCGCGGACACTCGAAATGCAGCAGGAGGAACTTAAGATGAAGCGTACGTATCAGCCTAATAAGCGTAAGCGTGCCAAGACCCATGGCTTCCGTGCCCGTATGGCCACTAAGGGTGGTCGTGCCGTGCTCGCCCGTCGTCGCGCCAAGGGCCGCAAGCGTCTCACTGTCTAGCAGCGATACACACATCTCGCATGAAGACTATTAAGTCTCGGCAAGATTTCGAGCATGTGTTCAGTCAGGGGCGTCGTTTCAATCACCCTCTGATTCGAATGACCATATGTGAATCGGTTGGCGAAGGCGACTCCGGAAGGGTCGCCTTCGTTGGTGCTAAGCGACTCGGTTGTGCCGTCGTGCGCAACCGATCTAAGCGTGTGATGCGCGAGGCCGCCCGCAGCTGCGGATTTCCCGTTGCGGGTTATGACATCATCTTGTTTGCAACTCCCAAGACGAGGGTTTCCTCGCCGCAGGAGATGGACAAGGCGTTGCGTTCGCTTATGAAGCGCGCCGGCGTTGCCGGGGAGGAGCGATGAGCAATCACGTTTTGCGACGTGTTGCCATCGCTCCTATTCGCATATATCAACAGGTTATTTCGCCCTTATTGCCTGACGCCTGCATTTATTACCCAACGTGCTCGCAATACGCCGTCCAGGCGATTGAGAAGCACGGTGTTTTGAGAGGCTGCTGGCTTGCCGTGAGGCGCATCGCTCGCTGCAATCCCCTGCACGTCGGCGGTTATGACCCTGTGCCCTAGCGGGCACTCGCTATCGGAGGAAAACTTACATGTGGGATTGGATCGTTAACATCCTTTTCGAGCTGCTCAAGCTCATCCAGACCTTTGCGGTCGACTGGGGCCTGTCCATCATCATCCTGGTGGTCATCATCCGTCTGCTGCTGACGCCGCTCATGCTCAAGTCGACCAAGTCGACGGCTCGCATGCAGGTGCTGCAGCCCAAGATGCTCGAGATCCAGGAGCGCTATGCCGACGATCCCCAGCGTCAGGCCGAGGAGATGCAGAAGTTCTACAGCGAGAACAAGTTCAACCCCATGGCTGGCTGTCTGCCGCTGCTGATTCAGATGCCTATCCTGTTCGCCCTGTTTACATTGCTGCGCAACCTGCCGCAGTACTTTAACGACGGCACGTTCTCGTTCTTCAACATCCTGCCCGACCTGACCACCACGCCGAGCGCTTCCTTTGCCGATGGCTTTATGGTTGCACTGCCTGCGCTGGTTTGCCTGATCCTGTTCGCCGTCCTGACCCTGATTCCGCAGCTCTATATGTCGCGCAACCAGACCGGCCAGCAGGCTCAGAGCATGCGTATGATGGCCGTTGTCATGACGGTCATGATGCTTTGGATGGGCTGGAGCCTTCCCGTTGGTGTTCTGCTGTACTACGACGTCTCGTCTGCTTGGCAGGTTATCCAGCAGATTTTTGTGACGCAGAAGGTCATCGACAAGGCGAAGGCCGATGAGGAGGAGCGTCTTAAGAACGCTCCGCTGCAGGTTGAGGTCATTCGTCGAGAGAAGAAGCCGCGCCCGCACAAGAAGAAGTAACGGGATATCAATCTTATTTAGGTACCTAACTTTTGGAGTACGTTATGTCTGAAGAGATCATCGAGGATATGCTTGAGGAGGTTGCCCCGCAGGTCGCGGGCGATTATCCCGAGATTGCACAGCGCTACAAGGCTGGTGAAGAGCTGACCGATGAGGAGCTCGACACCATTGCCGATGTTGCGATTTCCATCCTGCGTTCCATCCTTTCGCACTTCGATGCCGCCAACTCTCCTATCGATGAGTATGAGGGCGACGAGGGTGAGCTGATTTTGGATGTAACGGCTCCCGACCTTGCTGTTCTCATTGGCCGTCATGGTCGCACCCTTGATGCCCTTCAGGTTATGTTCTCTTTGCTGGTGAGCCGCAAACTTGGCTTTAGGTATCCGGTTGTAGTGGACGTAGAGGGATACAAGAGTCGCCGTCAGGACAAGGTTGCTTCCATGGCTCAGTCTGCTGCCGAGCGCGCTATCCGTACTCATAAGAGTGTGTCGCTTCCGCCTATGAATGCCTATGAGCGTCGACTGGTTCATATTGCGCTTCGTGGTAATGATGCAGTCGATACTCACTCCGAGGGCTCTGACCCTGATCGCCATGTGGTAATTGTTGCTCGATAATCTACTCGAGCTTATGCTAAGGGGACGTGGTTTCCACGTCCCCTTTTTTTGTCAAAAGTTCTCGATACACTGATTTTTGTCAGAAAGGTGCTTCTGTTGTTTGTACTTACTGATCAGCAGGCTGAAGAGATGCTGAGCCGTCTAACTTACTATTGCGAAGAATATTCCTTGAGCGTAAATGATGCTGAGCTAAGGAAATGTATTCAGCATTTGGATTTGGTTCTGGAAACAAATAAGACAACCAATCTCACCCGTATTCTTAACGTAGAAGATGCTGCAGTACTTCATATTCTTGACTCGCTTGTTTTGCTTCCTTATATCAATAAGGCTCCTGAGGGGGCTTTGCTCGATATGGGAACAGGTGCGGGTTTTCCTGGTATTCCATTAACGATAACCACGCATCGTAAAGCTACTTATATTGACTCTGTTGGCAAGAAGGTTGATGCTTGCAATTCTTTTGTTCATGCTCTGGGATTGAAACATGCTCATGCGGTTCATGATCGTCTTGAAGAATATGCTCGAAGCCATAAGAAGCAGTTCTCTGTCGTAACCGCTCGCGCACTCGCCCCTCTACCGATTCTTGTTGAGTATGCGGCTCCGTACCTTAAGGATGGAGGGCTATTTGTTATCACGAAGGGCAATCCATCGGATGAGGAGCTTGCTTCCGGCATGTCAGCAGCTAAGATTTGCGGCTTCACTTTGCTTCTGAATGACACAATCGATTTGCCTGAGGGCTTGGGCCATAGGGAGTTCATTGTTCTTAAGAAGAGTCATCCAGCATCCGTTTCATTGCCTCGTGCAAATGGCATGGCAAAGAAGAATCCGCTTGCTTAGATGTTTCACGTGAAACATAATGGATAGTAATTACTTGCCATGTTTCACGTGAAACATGGCAGTTGATATCGAATCGGAATGTTTCACGTGAAACATCCTCCGTTTGACAGCTTTAATACACACCAGGAGGGACCGTGGGATTTCGCGACGTTAAGCGTTCTAAGAGCGCAAAAGACACGCGTATTATTGCAATCATCAATCAAAAAGGCGGCGTCGGTAAGTCAACGACGGCTGTAAACCTTGCAGCAGCACTGGGTGAGCAGGGTCGTAAGACGCTGATTGTCGATTTTGATCCGCAAGGAAACAGCACCAGCGGATTTGGAATTGAAAAAGAAGACCTTGACCACTGCATTTATGATGCATTGTTGAATGATGTGCCGGCAGAATCACTTGTTCTTGATACAAATTGTAAAAAGGTATTCGTTATTCCGGCTACAATTCAGCTTGCAGGCGCGGAAATTGAGCTCGTAAGCGCAATCGCTCGTGAAACCCGCCTCAAAGATTTGCTTGAGCCGATTCAGGACGAGTTCGATTTTATTTTCATTGACTGTCCCCCTTCGCTCGGCCTGCTTACTATCAATGCCTTGACCGCAGCAGACAGCGTTTTGATTCCGATCCAATGCGAGTATTATGCACTCGAGGGCGTTACGAAGCTGCTTGAGTCAATGAAGATGGTCAAATCACGTCTGAACAAGGGCTTAGACACCTATGGTGTGCTTATGACCATGTATGACTCGCGTACTTCTCTATCGAATCAGGTTGTTGAGGAGGTTCAATCGTACTTTGGTGATAAGGCGTTTAAGACGTTGATCCCCCGTACGGTTAAAATCTCCGAAGCTCCGTCTTTTGGAGAACCGGTAATTACCTATGCACCTCAAAATAAGGGTGCAAAAGCGTATATGAACCTTGCAAAAGAGGTGATCAAGCGTGCCTAGTGTAAAGAAACGTGGCGGATTGGGACGTGGACTCAATGCTTTGGTCTCAGAGGCCGAGTATGAGACCGGTGGTTCGGCTACATCGGCTGCAAATACCGCATCTGAAACAAAACTACCTATTGAGGATATCGTTCCCAACCCTAATCAGCCGCGAATTCATTTTAACGAAACTGAACTTCGCGAGTTAAGCGAGTCAATCCAAGAACACGGCGTTTTGCAGCCGCTTTTGGTTCGCAAGCATGGAAACGGCTATGAGATCATTGCTGGTGAGCGTCGTTACCAGGCGTCAAAGCTTGCTGGTCTTGAAGAGCTGCCTGTCATCATTAAAGACGTTAATGATGATGAGATGCTGGCTCTTGCTCTGATCGAAAACCTTCAGCGTTCTGATCTGAATCCTGTCGAAGAGGCTAAGGGCTATCGCCAGCTCATAGATGCCAGCGGTATGACCCAGGAGGCATTGTCGAAGGCGGTAAGCAAGTCACGCTCTGCAATTACAAACTCGCTGCGCCTTCTTGATCTTCCCGAAGTTGTTCAGCAGATGATTTTTGAGGGCAAGCTTACTGCTGGTCATGCACGTGCGATTCTTGCAGTTCCCTACGAGGATGCTCGAATTCGACTTGCAGAGAAAGTTGTTGCAGAGGGCCTTTCCGTAAGAGCGACAGAAAATCTTGCTCCGTTGTTTTCTGCCGGGGAGACACCTAAGACGCCTAGGCCTGCAACGCCTCAGTCTTTTAAAAAGGCTGCCCGTGTGCTTCGTCAGGTATTTAATACCAACGTGCGTGTGAAGAGCTCGCGTGGAAAGAATAAGATTGAGATTGAGTTTAAAGACGAGGAAGAGCTCTCTCGTATTCTTGGCGAAATGATTCAGTTTGATCAAGGAGGCCAGGATGAGGAATAAGATTTTAACTGCGATTGCATTGGCGACGACTGTCGCGGCTGGTGCCTTTGCTGGCTATAAGATCGCGACAGACGATGAGCTTCGAGGTCGTTTGCTTCGTGGTGCGCAAGATATCGTCGATACTTCCAAGAAGAAAATGGATGTTATGACGGAAGATGTTGCCATGCGTACTGCTCAGGTAACGAAGAATCCCAAGATTAATCAAGGTTGGGTTAGCGACCAATGGGAAAATGTAGGCTATTAGGTACCTAACAATTACTCAGCATATTCTGAGGGGGTCCTTGTCTGTTTCATGAGACAAGGACCCCTTATTTTGGCCGTAAAAAATGGGACAGATAGCAGCTGATTCAAAATTAAGGTCAATAAATGAAACGACCCCGGTTGCATATTTTGCAACCGGGGTCGTTCGATGTTTCACATGAAACGTTTTGGAGTGCGACTCCCCTATGCGTTCTTATGAACTTTGAAGCGCTGCTTCAGCTGTCCGCAAGCGGCGTCAATATCGTTACCACGGGAGTTACGAATCGTGGTCTCGATGCCACGGGACTCAAGACGACGCTGAAGATCCTCAACCTTATGAATCGGCGACGGTTTGAGCGGGCTGCCCTCGATGTCGTTAAGCTGAATCAGATTAACGTGGCACAACGTTCCCTCGCAGAAGTCGCAGAGCGCCTGCATCTCGGGATTCGTATTGTTGACGCCTTCAATCATGGCATACTCATAAGTCGGGCGGCGGCCAGTCTTCTCGGTGTAGAGCTGAAGCGCCTCGTGAAGGCGAAGCAGCGTGTACTTCTTAACACCGGGCATGAGCTTGTTGCGCGTCGACTGGATGGCGGAATGCAGGGAAACGGCAAGCGTGAACTGCTCGGGGATGTCGGCAAATTTGCGAATACCGGGAATAACGCCGCTGGTAGAGACGGTGAGATGACGAGCGCCGATACCGATGCCATCGGGGTCGTTGAGGATTCGCAGCGCCTTGAGAACCTCGTCGTAGTTGGCAAACGGCTCACCCTGGCCCATAAAGACAACGCTCGTGGCGCGCTCGCCAAAGTCGTTGGATACATGAAGTACCTGGTCGACGATCTCTTGAGCGGTCAGCGAGCGCTTGAGGCCGTTGAGACCGGTAGCGCAAAAGGCGCAGCCCATGCCGCAGCCTGCCTGGGTGGAAACGCAGACGGAAAGCTTGTTACGACGGGGCATACCGACAGTCTCGACGGAAACGCCGTCGTGGTACTCGAGCAGATACTTACGAGAGCCATCTTTGGAAACCTGCTTGGTTAGTTCAGTCGGCGTGTCAAAGGCAAAAGCCTCTTTAAGCTGCTCGCGGAAAGCCTTGGGAAGGTTGGTCATATCGTCAAACGAACAAACGTTCTTCTCGAAGACCCATTCGATGAGCTGCTTCGCGCGGAAGGCGGGCTGGCCAAGTTCGGCCACGAGCTCGCGAATATCGTTTTGGCTCAAGTCGCGAATGTCCTGAGATTTAGTCCTGGGATTCATGGAAGCCTTTCGATTTTGGGGAAACGTAGAGGGTATCGCTACAATATGGTATCAGCTGCAGAAATTATAGAGGAGGAGTCTGCCCATGCCGGGTAAAAGCCTAGAGAACATGCACGTAGCGGTCTTGGCGGGCGGTCATTCCGCTGAGCGCGAGATCTCGCTCAATTCGGGAAAGAACGTCGTGGTTGCCTTGAAGGAGGCCGGCTACACTTCGGTGGAGCTGCTCGACACGGCCGCCGATGATTTTATGGTAACCATGGCGACCGGCGGCTTTGACGTGGCGTTTATCGCCATGCACGGTGCCGGCGGCGAGGATGGCGCCATGCAGGGCGCCATGGAGACCCTGGGTATCCCCTACACGGCCTCGGGCGTGCTTGCCAGCGCCTGCGGTGCCGACAAGGAGGTCTCTAAGCTCCTGTACGCCAAGGCGGGCATTCCTGTTGCCCCCGGCCTTGCGCTCGAGGTGGGCGATGAAGCCGATATCGATCATATCGTCGAGGTTTGTGGCGAGCGCTGCTTTGTGAAGCCGGCCGTCAACGGTTCCAGCTATGGCATTTCCCTGGTCCATGAGCCCTCCGAGCTGCCCGCGGCAATCGCCAAGGCGTTTGAGTACGGCGACAAAGTGCTGGTCGAGAAGTGCATCGAGGGTACCGAGATCACCGTCGGTGTATACGGTGAAGATGACGTGCGCGCCCTGCCGATTGTCGAGATTCGTAAGCCCGAGGACTGCGAGTTCTACGATCTGGACGTGAAATATGTCGACCCTACGGACATCCATCGCATTCCGGCGCAGATTTCACCCGAGAACTACGCTCGTGCCCAGGAGCTTGCCTGTGCCGCTCACAAGGCCCTCGGGTGCCTGGGTATCTCGCGCAGCGACTTTATCGTGAGCGAGGACGGCCCCGTTATCCTCGAGACCAATACCATTCCCGGCATGACCGATACGTCGCTGTATCCGGATGAGATCCGCCACACCGACGACATGACGTTCCCGCAGGTCTGTGACAGTCTGATCCGTATGGGTCTTCGTCGAGCGGGCATTGCATGCTAATCGAGGACGCGGTTTCGTCAGGAACGCCGCAGTTTGTCATCGACTCCTATGCCACGCTTGCCGAACGCGCCAAAACGCAGTCCTTCGGCCTTATCGAGGAAGATGTGATTGTCCTCGATACCGAGACCACGGGTCTTTCGGTGCAGGACAACGAGCTGATCGAGATCTCGGCGGCCCGTCTTTCGGGCCGCGAGGTTATCGACCGCTTCGATACCTTCGTGCATCCCAAGCAGCTGATTCCCGCCGAGATTACCGAGCTCACGAGCATTACAAATGCCGATGTGGCAGATGCCCCGTCGGCCGTTGAGGCCGTCGCCGCCCTCGCCGATTTTGTCGGTGGTTGCCCGGTGATTGCACATAACGCCACGTTCGACCGCTCATTTATCGAGTCGGTCAAAGGCGGCGTCAACGTGAGCGATATCTGGATCGATTCGCTGGCGCTGTCGCGAATCGCGCTTCCGCGCCTGGCCTCGCACAAGCTGTCTTTTATGGCCGATCTGTTTGGCTGTGACTCGGTATCACACCGTGCCAATGCCGACGTCGACGCCCTGTGTGGCGTATGGCGCGTGTTGCTCGTGGCACTCACCGACTTGCCCCAGGGCCTCATGGCGCGCCTAGCCGACATGCATCCGGACGTGCCTTGGTCCTATCGTCCTATCTTCTCATTCTTGGCAGGGCAGAACCCTGGTTCTATCTTCTCTCTCAGCGCCGCTCGTGCTGACGTTCTCAAGGCCGATCGCGCCGACGATCGGGTGGACGCCGACGAACTACCGGTCCTCAAGATGCCGAGTCGTGAGGAGATTGAGGCAGACTATGCGCCGGGTGGCCTGGTCAATCGCATGTATCCCACTTACGAGCCGCGTGATGAGCAGATCGCGATGGCGCTCGAGGTCCGCGACGCGCTGGTCACGGGCACTCATCGTGTAATTGAGGCGGGCACAGGCGTCGGCAAATCGATGGCCTATCTGGTGCCTTTTGCCGAGGCAGCACACCGTAACAACATCACGGTTGGTATTGCGACCAAATCGAACAATCTAGCCGACCAGCTCATGTACCATGAGCTGCCAAAACTTGCCGAGCAACTGGAAGGTGGTCTGTCATTTTGCGCTCTCAAGGGGTATGACCACTATCCGTGCCTGCGCAAGCTTGAGCGCATGAGCCGCGGCCAGGTCGAGATTACCACCAAGCGCGATCCGGCGGACACGCTCACGGCGGTCGCGGTCATTATGGCGTACGTTTGCCAATCAGCCGATGGCGACCTCGACTCACTTGGCATTCGGTGGCGCAGCGTCAACCGCCCCGACTTTACGACGGCCTCGCGCGAGTGTGCTCGTCGCCTCTGCCCGTTTTTCCCTGATAAATGTTTGGTCCACGGCGCTCGCCGTCGTGCGGCGCATGCCGATGTGGTGGTCACCAACCATTCCCTGCTGTTCCGCAATGTTGCGGCCGAGGGCAGGATTTTGCCTCCGATTCGTCATTGGGTAATCGACGAGGCTCATTCTATCGAGCGCGAGGCGCGCCGTCAGTGGGCGCGCGTGGTGTCGGCGGACGAATCACGCGTTCTGTTTGAGCGCCTGGGTGGCTCGAGCACCGGTGCGCTAAGCCAGGTCTCCCGTGATTTGGCAACCTCCGAGGGCTCTACGCTCTATTTGGGCCTTACTGCCAAGGCGACGTCGACGGTTGCGCGCGCGAGCATGGCAATCGCCGACGTGTTCGATGGCGTTCGCGAGCTCGGCCGCCGTGCCCGTGGGGGTTATGACAATGCCAATCTATGGATTGGCCCCGAGCTGCGCGAATCTGACGACTGGCATGATTTCTTACAGTCGGCCTACACTGCCATCGACGCATTGGAACAAGCTGACAAGAGCGTCGACGCGCTGGTGCAAGCCGTCGCCGCCGACAAGCCCGAGGTTGTTGTCGACCTGGGTGATATTTCGCGCCGCCTGCACGAGCTGGCCGAGAACCTCAAACTCATCATTGACGGCACCGATGAACACTACGTGTATTCGCTGCAGGTCAATCGCAGGCTGCGTGCCGGCGGAGAGTCAATGACCGCAGAGCGCATCGACATTGGCGAGGCCTTGGCAACCGAGTGGCTGCCCGAGGTTCACACGGCTATCTTTGCCTCGGCGACCATGACGGTGTCCAAAAGCTTTGAACACTTTAACCACGCGGTCGGTCTCGATCGCATCGGTGCTTCAACATCCTCGTCGCTGCACTTGGACTCGAGCTACGACTTCGATTCGAACATGGCTGTAGTCGTTGCGGGCGATATCCCCGATCCGCGCGATCGTGAGAGCTATCTTACAGCGCTCGAGCGCGTGCTGGTCGACGCCCATCTTGCCATGGGCGGATCGGTGCTCACACTGTTCACCAATCGGCGCGACATGGAAGACCTGTACGCCCGCGTTGAGCCTAAGATGGCCCGTGCGGGTCTGGAGCTCAACTGCCAGCAGCGCAACTCATCTCCTCGTCGCCTGCGCGACCGGTTTATCAACGAGCCGACCTCGTCGCTTTTTGCCCTTAAGGCCTTCTGGGAGGGATTCGACGCCAGCGGCGAGACGCTGCGCTGCGTCATCATTCCCAAGCTGCCGTTCTCGAGTCCCACGGACCCGCTCTCGTGCGAGCGCAACCTGCGCGAAGACCGCGCTTGGGCGCGCTATTCGCTGCCCGAGGCGGTGCTCGAGGTCAAGCAGGCGGCCGGCCGCCTTATCCGCTCGTCGACCGATTGCGGCGTGCTGATTCTGGCCGACCCGCGCCTGGTGACGAAGGGCTACGGAAAGAAGTTCTTAACGTCGCTGCCCACGAGCTCCTACCAGCGCATCGAATCGGCGCAGATCGGGCACTATCTGCAACTGTGGCGTGCACGCCACGAGCGGCGGCGCTAAAGCGGACAGACGAGGGTTTTTGCCATATCGCACAGACGCTTTGACAGGGCGGGGTCATCCAAGATGCGGATGGCTCCGCCCGCTGCGATTATCTGGGTCAGTAGCCAACGCTCGGAGCCGTAATGCACGGTTACCGTTGCCATGTCTGCCCCGCTGCGCTCGATTAGGGTGATGCCGGCCCAGTCCAGATGCTCCGCCATATCGAATGGCATCAAGAGCTTTGCGCTACGCTGCGTCCGAGCAAGGGAATCGTGGAGGGATGTGACGTCCGGTGCATGAGGCACGACGGAGTCTTCCGTCAAGGCGAGTCCCTCGATTTTATCCATGCGATAGGTGCGCTGCTCATCGACCGCGATGTCCCAGGCAATCAGGTATGTTTGGTCGCCGTTTGCCGTAATGCGCAAGGGGTCGACCAGACGCTCACGTGGCCGTGCATCGTCCATCGAGCGATACGAGATGCGGCAGCGAACACCGTCCTGAATGGCGCAGCTCAGCTGCTGCCAGTGCGACCCGTGGTTGACGGTGTCAAAGACGCGCTGGTTATAGCCGAGCTCTTCGGGTAGAAGGGCATGTCGAATCCGAGCTGCCGTATGCGGCTCGATCCCCAACGATTCAAGTTCATGGTTGAGCACAGCGCCCTCGGCGGCACTCAAGCGCAGCGGTAGCACACGCCCGGCGTCACCGGTGAGGACCACACGTTCGCCGCGGCATTCGCAGATGATGCGCGCGCCCGATTCTCGGTCCGCGAGCGTCGAGACGATCTCGAGAATCTCGTCGAGCGATACCCCCGTGATGTCAAAGCGACTGCAAATCTCGGTCCGTGTCATGCCGCTCTCGCCGGCGGCGTAGAGGGCCTCCATGATGTCGATGGCGCGCGAGAGTCTCTGCTCGCTGGTGAGTTTACGCACGGGCATACTCGTGCACCGTCCTTTCAATGAGGTGGTTCCACGCCTGTTTGAGCGATTTGGGGGCCACGGGCCTCATGCCGTCCATGGCGTGGGCCATGCAAAATGAGGCGCCGGCTTCAAGATCGCGCACGTCAACGGTCCAGGTCCATCCCACATCGGTGTGTACGAGCTCACCTCGCCCACGCGTGAGACCGTTGATCATATCGATCTGCGTCTGAGGGGCGAATGAGAACGTGGCTGCAACGGGCGGTCGGTCGGCAAAATCGAATTCAAAGAACAGGTAGTCGTTGAGATTGAAGTCTGCAGGGATGGCGTAGGCCTTCGAAGGACGCCAAGCGCGAACGATACGGTCGCAGCGGAATGTCCTGATGTCGTCGGTGACGTTGTCGAGGCCGCAGAAGTAAGCCACGCCCTCGCGCTCGAACATGCCGTAGACGCAGACGGTACGTTCTCTCTGCTCGCCGCGTCCGTTCTGATATAAAAATCGCAGCGCGCATCGCTCGGCAAAGGCGCTCCAAACCGCATCGACGGTGGGAGAGCGGCTGATCGGCGCCTCGTCTACCGTCGTCCTGCCGGTGAGATAGGCAATCTTGGAGCGAATATCGGCAAGCGGTGCGGCAAAAGTGGATGAGCCGGCCGCTAGTGTCTGGTCGATGGCGTTGAGCAGGATATCGGCGTCGTCTGCGGTAATGAGGCCGCCTGCCGCAAACGTGTGCTCGCGGTCGATTGTCCACGAGCTTTCCTCGGTCTCCTGCGCGCCGGTGGGGCGAACCTCCTTGATTAAGATGCCGCGTTCGAGCAGCTTGTCACGATCGCGTCGAAACTTGCGGTTATCCGAGTCGATATTGCCCGAGCCATATCCCAGGTCAGAATCCAAGACGATCTGCTCGGTCGTCAGCGGTTCGGGGGAGCTATTGAGCACAAAGAAAAGATTGAGGATGCGCTGAGCCGTTTTATCGAAACTGGGCTCCGAATTTCCCTTTTTAATTGTCTCGGTCGTGTCGCTTGCCGTCATAGAGTCCTCGCATGAGAAGGTGGTTTGCTGCCATGATTTTAGTCCGATATGGAGATTAGGCTATATCCTTGTCCGCTCGGGGCGTTAAGATGGCCCGAATTCGGTCGTTTGCGCTCGCTCGGGGTATACTTTCGACTATATACGGTTCTAATGTGCATGCATTGGGCCTATTTGTCGGATTATGGATGTGGAGCGCACATGGCGAACACCCAGAACTATATTAACCACCTGCTGCAGAACACCGGCATTACGCCGGCATGCAGCGAAGAAGAGCGCTTGGCTGCCGAAGATATCGCTCAGATCTTCCGCAACCACGGCTTTGACCCCGAGGTTCAGGAGTTCAATGCCCCGGCGCCCAGTAGGTTGGCATTTGCCGTTACCGGTATTCTTGCGTTTGCCGGCGCCCTGCTGATGGGCATCGGCGGCGGTATCGGCTTGGTCGGCACCTTGCTGGCCATTGTCGGCGCCGTTCTTTACGTGCTCGAGCGCACGGGCCACTCCGTGGTTTCGCGCCTGGGCAAGACGGGCGTGAGCCAAAATGTCATCGCCTACCACAAGGCCTCGGGCCCGCTCGCGTCCCCGCGTAACCGCCCGGTGGTCGTTGTCGCACACTACGACTCTCCCCGTGCTGAGCTGCTCGCCCGCGAGCCTTATGCTTCGTATCGTGCGCTCATCGCCAAGCTGTTGCCCGTTGCCACGGTTGCCCCCGCTGCCGTTGCCATCCTGCGTATTCTGCCGCTCCCCGGCGCGCTCAAGGTTCTGCTGTGGATTGTCGCGATCCTCGCTTCCCTCGTTGCACTCGCCAACGCGGTAAACATCATCTCTAACCGCCACATTCTTCCCTATACGTCTGGCGCGGTGTGCAACAAGTCTTCTGTCGCCGCTATGCTCGGCGTTATGGACAACGTTGCTCCCTTCCAGGGCGAAAACGAGTTTCCCGACGATGTTCCGTTCGATACCTATTTTGGGGAGCAGAAGCGTCGTGCCGAGGAAATGGCGCGCGCAGCGGCGGAATATGCCGCGGCCCAGCAGCAAAACGACTACGGCAACACCATCGAGTATGAAGAGCCTACCTACGCCGAGGACGAATTCGGTCAGCCGATTGCTTCCGACGCTCAGACCGAGCCCGAACAGGGTGAGGCTTTCGACGAGCAAATCGAGGGCTTTGAGGGTGCGTCTGCCGACGAGACGCTGATTGGCGCCATCGTGCCCGAGGATCAGAATCAGGCTGTCCAGGCCGAAGAGTTCAATGACGAGGTTCCCGCTGCTGAGCCGGCGGAGGAGCCTGCCGCGGCTGAGCCCGAGCCCAAGCTCTATCGCAATGCCGCCGGCAACATCCGCTTTGGTTCGGATGCCATCCGTGCGCTCGGAATGCTTCCCGAGTCCTGCACGCTCGATTACGAGGAGGGCGAGGAGCCGACGTTTGAGCCCGAGCCTGCCCCCGTCGTGGCTGCGCCTGCGCCCGTTGTCGCTGCGGATGATGAGTCTGCCGCGGTTACCTCTGCCGTTGCCGAGCCCGAGGCGGTGTCCGCGATCGATCCCGCGGCAGGACTGGACATTTTGGCTCCCGCCGCGCCGGCGCAAGACGTTGCGGACGAGTCTGACGACGATTACGTTGAACAGCCGAGGCGCGTGTCTTACGAGAGCGATACTGATTTCTCGGCCGAGATTCCCGCGGCAACGCCCCATGCCGATATTGCATCCGCGTTCTCTTCGATTGGCGCCAGCGCTTCCAACTTCTTTAAGGGCGCGCTTGCAAAGGGCAAGAAATTTGTCGACGATTTCGAGGAGAAGCGCGCTGCCGCACGCGAGGCTGCCGAGCAGGAGGCTATCGCTCAGCAGCAGGCAGCCGAGGCGGCACGTGAGCTCGCGGCGCAAGAGTTCGAGCAGAACGAGGCTGTGCAGTCCGTGCCCGTCGACGCCGCCGAAGCTACAACGTCTTTCGAGGCCCAGCAGCACGTCGATAGCACCATGTCGTTTGATGCCGCGCAGTTCGATTCCACGATAACGTTTGAAAAGCAAGGCACCGCGATTGCCGAGCCCCTTCCTGCTTCCGATGAGCAGGACGACGTGGCAGACGATGGCGAGCCCATTGATGCTGCCGAAATTCAGGATGCTGCTGAGGACGAGCCCGTCGAGGCCAACTCTGACGAAGAGCGGTACGCGGCAGCCGAGCAAGATGATTCGACCGAGGTCGAGCAGGAGGAAGTGTCTGCGGTTTCCGAGACTCCCGAGACGGATGAGTCGAGGCCTTACTCCACGCAGATTTTCACCATGCCGACCCCGAGTGGTTCCGGTGCCACGGTTGCCAATGTTGCTCCCACCCAGGACGAAACGGTCGATTCCCTTATGGCCCAGATTTCCTCCCAGGCATCACCGCGTCCGCAGATGAATGTTCCCGATCCGGCGTCGGCACCGTCGCCTGCGCCCTCTTCGTCTCCGCTGGCTTCGGTCCCCGATCCGTCGCTGCCGTCGATGAAGCAGGCAAACGTTGCGTCTCGCACGTCGCTGTTCGACCTACCCGATCCCTCTGCCCAGGTCAACGACCCCTTTGCTACTGCCCAGGGTCCCGAACCCACATCGGCACCCGTTGCGCCTCCTATGCCCGTTGCGTCGGGCGCGCAGCCGATCGAGACCATTTCGGCTCCCGCCCCGGCGGCACCCAAGTCTCGTAAGCGTGGCCTGGGTGGCCTGTTCGGTCGTAAAAAGAAAAACGAGCAGGACAGCATGAGCGACTGGCTGGGCGTCGAAGACGATTACGATGCCAAGAAGTCAGGCCGCGGTATCGGTTCGTGGGATAACTTCGAGGACGATAACGACGGCTGGAAGGGCGGCGCTACGTCTTCCGACGGCGCTTCTTCCGAAGATATGCTCTCGGCTGTCGCCTCTATGGGCGATGATGAGCTGCTCGGTCACGATATCTGGTTTGTGGCAACGGGCGCCTCGGATTGTGATGGCGCCGGTATGAAGGCCTTCTTGGCTTCGCATCGCGATAAGCTCCGCGGCGTATTCTTCATCAATCTTGAATCCGTCGGCGCCGGTAGGCTTTCGGTGGTGACGGTTGAGGGCGAACAGCAGCTGCTCAAGGGCGATCGCCGCATCATGAACCTGGTCAGCAAGGTGTGCAAGTCGTTCCATGTCGATTGTGGCGCGCTCGAGATGCCCTATGCCAAGACCGATGCCTATGCCGCGCTCGAGGCGAGCCGCCGAGCCCTCACCATCGCCGGCGTGGACGGCACGCGTCTGGCTTGCGCTCGTACCGAGGACGACCTGCCCCACAATGTCAACCCAACGAACATTGCCACGGTATCCGAGGTCGTGACCGAGGTTATCCGCCGTTCGTAGACGGAGCTCTAAGGAGTCAACGTGTTTTCGTATATTAAGCGCCATTGGCCTGTCTACGTGATTTTGACCTTGATTGCCATTGCGTTAGGATTTGGGGCTGCCTACATCGTGGGTGCAAAGGGCTCGACCCCCGCCTCCGCAATCAGCGAAGAGGTGGAGCAAGAACAGAGTACGGGTGCCGATGGGATTCCTGAGTCCGAGCAGGCAATCGTTGATGGTGGATCTTCGTCTGCAGAGTAGATACGGCGATTTACATGATTGAAAGCGGGCGAGCCAGGGGACTGGCTCGCCCGCTTTTTCATCGCGCTAGCGCTTCTTTGGGGTCGACCTAAGGCGAGCGAACCATAGGGCTGCGGCACCCGAGGTCAGGAGCGCGGTGATGCAAGCGGCGATGGGAACTGATCCTGTTGCCGGTAGGTCCTGCGGTAGGGTACAGCGTTGAATGACACGGTCCTCGTCATGTGACTCAAGTTTATCGCCGCCGCCGTTGCGGCAAAGATCGACGCGTGCGCTGTTGGTGAGTGCGGTTTGGGGCGTATAAGCCGACGTCGCCTGCATGTGCACGATTGCGCCCCGAGCGTCTGTGCCAAGGATTGCTTTGGCATCGTCAAGGTCGTCGTGCTCATCTTTGAGATCATCGCGGGTCCAAGAATCCGCATCGCTTCGAGTCGTAAAGTCGGCGGCTACTGCACCGTATTCAATGCGAATGCCCGTTACGACGGTATTGGACGCAAGGTCGAGTTCTTTCGCCTCGAGTGTGGTGGATTCCGTGGTCGAGACATCCGCCTTCCAGAGGCGCCAGCCGTCGTAATCGACGAGGCGGCAATCCTCACCCAGACTTTCCCTTACTTCGTCGGACTCAAGCCAAGGATTTTCGTGCCCATCGTCAAGTGTCGCGTTTGCCGGCTCATCGACGTCTGTCGAGTCCAACGGCGTCGTGCGATACCACACGTTGCACAGACCGTTGAGGTCGCCGATGGCGACGGGGGTTTCGATTGAGACGAATCTCGCTGTATCGTTCTCGGCACACTCAAGATCATCGGTAATTGTGAACTCATCAACCCAGGTAGCTGAATCGTTTCGAGCGTCGATGGTATAGGAGAAAAGTCCATCCGTATTGGTTTGCGTCGCGGCGCGATTTTTACCATCGCCGTTGGCCAACAGACCCTTCCCGATAGGCTGGACAAGCTCCTGACGCTTGTCGACCTGTCCTTTGATCTCGATGGGCGTATCCTTCATCGCGACGGATTGGACTTCTCCCGTATCCTTTATTTCAAACGTTATCTCCTCGGCAAGGTCATAGGTCCGCGGAGACATCATTTCGCGCAACGAGTAGGTGCCGGGTGCAAGATGTTCGACGCGATGCGGCTTGTCGGATGAGGTCCAGGAGTCTATTTCGGTTTTATCGGGACCATATAAGGTGAGCTGTGCGCCTTCCACTTCCTGCTCACCGCTTGCATCGACCTTGGAGATATCAACCTTGGTGTAATCGTCGGATACGTTAAGCTGTGCTTCTACAACGGGTGTTTTCTGGTCGGCATAAGTAAGGTCGACAATATGGGTTGTCTGATCGAGCAAGAAGCCTGCCGGCGCTTGAGTCTCGACAACCTCGTAGCGTGCGGTGCCAGATCCCAGTGGGAGGTTGTCCGCGCGTGCTTCTCCAGTTTCATCCGTCGTGACGGTCGCGACAGTCTCACCGTCGAGCGCGGCAATGCTACCGTCGGGGCGCACGATATCACCCGAGGCACGGATCTCAAAGACGGCGCCCACGAGGCTGCTGCCGTCTATGGCATCGGTTTTAACGATCCTGATGTTTCCGGTCGCGGCGTGGTCATAATACGAGGCGATTGCAACGGGCGTTAGGTTCATGTCGGCGGGTATGTTTACCTCGATCTCTTCGCCGACAAGATAGGGCTCTTTGGCCGAGGTTTCGCGTACATAATAGGTGCCCGGCACGAGCGATTCGGGCAGTGTGACGGTGCCGGTCGCGTCAGTCGTAAAGGTGTCCATTACGTTATGTGCTGGATACCAGCAAGTTTGTGAGACAGGTTCGTGATTGCTGCCGAGGAGTTGGAAGGTGAATCCGGCTAGGGGAACAGAAGCGCCTGTTTGGGCATCGCGTTTTACAATCTGGAGATGCGTCGACAGAGCGTGGTTGTCTACGATATATTGAAGCTCGGCGCCGTCGGAAATCTGATTGGCCCCGACGGTCCATTCCCCTGCACGTTTAAAACCCTCGGGGACGGTTTCCGGAACCTCGCGAACCGTGTAGCCGGCACGGTCGTATGGGACGGCTCCGTGGACACCGGCGGGTCGCTTGCCTGTGCCGAACCATGCTTCGGGCTGATCTTTGGTGGAGGCAAAGCCATAGATGTTTGTGGTCAGTGTGCCAACAACCTGCTGAGAGCTGTTGCTGACAACCTCAAAGACAACACCACCCGCCGGCTGCTCCAGGCCGGATTGGTCGCTATTGCCGTAATCCTTGAATTTGGAAATCTCAAGGTTAAACGCAATGGGGATATCGGAAACGCGAGATTCGATCTCGACCACGCCTGAATCGCCGAGTTGGTCGGCTCCAACGGTATAGGTCCAGCTGTCGTTGGATGGCAGGTAGCCCTCGGGGGCTTTTGATTCGTAGATGGTAAAGGTTCCTAAGGGGACATCGGCGAGGGTGGCCCGACCGCTTTCGTCGGTCGTGAGGATTTGTGCCCATCCAGGGGTTGATTGCGACACACACGTGAACTCTGCTCCTGCGAGTGAAGATCCCACCTGGGGGCCGGCATTCGTCGCGGCATCGAGTTTTACGATACGCAGATTGATGGTGCCGGGCTGTTCATCAATGGCGGCCCGCCCGCCGTCATTCCCCGTGGTAAAGGCAATACGATCGTGGCGGGGGACATAGCCGGCCGGCGCCTTCGTTTCAACTAGGTAGTATGCCGTGTTGGGCAGAAGTGTTGCTTGCGCTCGACCGTTGCTGTCCATCTTGATGGTGCCGACACGCGCGCCGCTGGCGCTCTCAAAAATATCGAATGTTGCCCCGGTAAACTGATAGGTATTGTTTCCGCTGGTAATAACGGTGTTAGCAGACTGCTTTTGGAAGGAAACAGAGACCGCCGGCAGTACATAGAGCATGTCTTGACGTTTGCTGCCGCCCGATACGGCCCCTAGATAGCGTCGCGCGCGGTGCGGAGCGGCTTTGATGCTTCCTGATTTTGCGCTGTCGTGGAGCCACCGCGCAGCCGCCACGACTTCATTGTCGGCGGTAAAGTGTCCGCTCTTGGTTTTACCCTGAGCGGTCGTGTAGGAGTAGGTGCCGTCGACATGGGTAGTGCCGTTGAGCATCCATACGGCAAGCTGGGTGGCGGCGCGGGCGCGATCGGGTGAAAGATGGTAACCGCCAAACGACGTGGTGGTGGGATATCCGTGACAAACGATTGCCGCGAACTCGTCGTCGAGCCACACCCAGCCTTGATCAAAGTTGAGCCATGGGCCGCCCGGTTTGGTGGGGCCGGGGCGCTCCTGGTTCATGCAGTAGGCAATTGAGGTGTCTTGAGCTTCATACTTGCCGATGAAGAAGGGCCCACAATCATCGCTAATAGTGCGGAAGCCGAGCTGGTCGTAGCCATCGACGGCAAATGCGGCTCCCGGTGCCAGGCAGCCGAAAAGCAGGAAGAGGAGCAGGAGCAGCGGACCTGTTGCGATTGCGCTGTGGACAGAGTGCATGGGTGCGTTGGACATGGCTGCTCCTTATCCCTCGTGCGCCGCATGGGGAGGTTGCGACGCGTAGGATGAGGCTACCCCCGAGGTTCATGCGGGTAAGTACCGGAGCCTGACCAAAAGCTTGCCCGATTTCTGACAAATCGAGCTCAAATACAACAATCAGATAAAAGTGCAGGTAGAAGATGGTAAGAAAAGAAAGACAAAGGTCCTCATCTCCACAATTGGCGCGGTTTTCAAACGATTCTCCACAGCTAAAACAAGCATCGACACCCTTGTATCGAACAAGACAACCGCGTTATACTATCCCCCACATATGCGGGCATCGCCAAGTGGTAAGGCATCAGCTTCCCAAGCTGACACTCGCGGGTTCGAGTCCCGTTGCCCGCTCCAGTAAAAAGCACAAGCACGACAGCGTTACGTTGCCGTGCTTTTTACTACTAAGCGCCGGGACTCGAACCCGCCAGGGTGCGAGCGTTAAGCAAACGCGAAGCGTTTGTAGCGAGCAGGCGAAGGCGCCGACAGGCGCCTGAAGCCGGTGCGGATTTGCGAAGCAAATACGCGGACGTCCCGTTGTCCGCTCCATGGAGCACAGAAGACCTCGGGACGGCCAATTCAACAAAGTCTTCCCCATCGTCACCGTGAATCCGAGGGGATCGACCGCAGCCGGTGCGGATTTGCGAAGCAAATAACGCAGACGTCCCGTTGCTCGCTCCAATTCCAAAATGTTAGGTTAATGCCTGCTGCCCATACTTGCACCTGCGCACGGTACAATGGTTGGGTTACGACCAACGTGCCAATAACCAAAAAGGAGCCGCTATGATCGATCGCTATACCCGCCCGGAGATGGGACACATCTTCTCCCTCGAGAACAAGTACGCCATTTGGCAGGAGATCGAGGTTCTGGCCTGCGAGGCCCAGGCGGAGCTCGGCAAGATCGGTATTTCCAAAGACGAGGCCCAGTGGATCCGCGACCATGCCAACTTTGAGAAGGCGAAGGTCGATGAGATCGAGGAAGTCACGCGCCACGACGTCATTGCCTTTCTGACCAACATGAAGGAATACATCGATGCCGATGTTCCCGAGGGCGACCCCAAGCCCAGCCGCTGGGTTCACTATGGCATGACCAGCTCGGATCTGGGCGACACGGCCCTGTGCTACCAGCTCACCCAGGCCTGCGACCTGATCATCGAGGACGTCAAGAAGCTCGGCGAGATTTGCAAGCGTCGCGCCTTTGAGGAGCGCAACACGCTCTGTGCCGGCCGCACTCATGGCATCCACGCCGAGCCGATGACCTTCGGCATGAAGTTTGGCTCTTGGGCCTGGGAGCTCAAGCGCGATCTGGATCGTCTTGAGGACGCCCGCAAGAATGTTGCCTTCGGTGCTATCTCGGGCGCTGTCGGCACGTACAGCTCCATCGAGCCGTTCGTCGAGGAGTATGTCTGCGAGCACCTGGGCCTGGTTCACGACCCGCTGTCCACGCAGGTTATCAGCCGCGACCATCACGCCTATCTCGCCGGCGTTCTCGCCACCACCGCAGCCACCTGCGAGCGCATCGCTACCGAGGTCCGCAATCTGCAGAAGACTGATACGCTCGAGGCCGAGGAGCCGTTCCGTAAGGGCCAAAAGGGCAGCTCAGCCATGCCGCACAAGCGCAATCCCATCACCATGGAGAAAGTCTGCGGTCTGTCGCGCGTCGTGAAGTCCAACGCCCAGGTTGCCTTCGATAACGTCGCCCTGTGGCACGAGCGTGACATTTCGCACTCCTCTGCCGAGCGCGTCGCCCAGGCCGATAGCTTCATCGCCCTCGACCACATGTTCCAGTGCCTCATCCGCGTTATCGACGGCCTGCAGCTGTATCCCGCCCGCATGATGGCCAACCTCAATAAGACCCGCGGCCTCATCTTCTCCTCCAAGGTCCTGCTCGCCCTCGTCGACACGGGCATCACCCGCGAGGACGCGTACGCCATTGTGCAGGAGAACGCTATGGCAACCTGGCACGAGGTACAGGATTGTGTCTCCGGCCCCACCTTTAAGGAGCGTCTCGAGGCCGACCCGCGCTGCACCGTCAGCCAGGAGAAGCTCGACGAGATCTTTGATCCGTGGGACTTCCTCACCCGTATCGACACGGTCTTTGATCGTCTGGAGCAGCTGAGCTTCGAGTAGGTTCGGGCATAACGTTAGCTTTTTAGGGCGCTTTGCTGGTAATGTGTGTTGCCGGCAAAGCGCCTCGTTGCATTTAGGGAAAGACGGGGATAATAGTCGTCTCGAATAACATTCTGAGAGGGGATCGCATGATTTCGTTTGATTACAAGCCTCAGGGCGTGTGTGCTCGCAATATTCACCTTGACCTTTCCGATGACGGCAACAAGGTGATGGGCGTTGAATTTACCGGCGGCTGCGACGGCAATCTCAAGGCTATCTCCAAGCTGGTCGAGGGCGCTCCTGCCGATCGCGTAATCGAGGTTCTCGCCGGTAATACCTGCGGTATGAAAAAGACCTCCTGCGCCGACCAGCTTACACGCGCTATCGAGGCCGCTCGCGCCGAGATCGCCTAATGGGTATCGCCGATCACATCAAGAACGGAATATCGCGTCGCGGCTTCGTACTCGGTGGGGCTGCCGCGGGCGCTGCCACGGTACTTGCCGGATGCTCGAAAAAAACGGGCACCAGCGATGATGCCGCCGGCGAGCCGCAGGTTATCAAGGATGATTCCAAGATCATCTCGATTACGGATGAGTACGAGGCAGTCGACATCGATCTTGAGCCGGCGGCGTCGTGGACGCTGCCTCTGGGTACGCTGCTGTACTACTGCGACGGCGATTACGCCGCGGCGATGATGGCGCCCGCATCGGCGCTGCACGCCAACACACTCGGTGTGCTCAACCTGGGTGATGGCTCGCTTACCACATTAATCGAGGATCCTATCGAGGGCACGGGATATGCATTCTACGATGTCCGTGCCGGCGACGGCGTATTCGCGTGGGTTGAGATGAACTTTGCCAATTCATCGTGGAAGCTCTACGCTCAAAATCTGTCGGGCGCTTCGCTCTCTGGCGACGTGGTTGAGCTCGATCGAGGTGGCAAGGACTATGATCCGCCCTTGTTTACGGCGTTCGGGTCATCGGTCATCTGGTATAAAATGCCTTCGGCAGGCGGCAATAAAACGAGTAGTGATTCGTTTTGCTATCGTCGCTCGCTTGATGAATCCAAGGCCGAGGTAATTTGGAAATCGACGGGCCGCTTTGCATCGGCCCCGCGCGCGAGCGACGGCATTTTGACCATCTCGCCGCGTGTCCGCAACGACGAGGGCGTCTACTACGGCATAACGGCAATCGATCTGACCGACGGCAACAACACCAAGCGTGCCCAGTTGGTCCTCCCTTCGTCAGTTTCGCCTTTCGAGGCCGTATATATGGGCGATACCTTCGTGTTTTCTATCGAGGCGGCCTATAGTGGCGTGGGCAGCCTGGGCAATATGGGCACGTATATCGGTAATGAGGGAGGGCCGTACCTCTTCCTGTCACGCGAACCGCTCGCATGTGCGGCTGGCAAGAAGAATAAATACCTTGTTAAGGTACAGGCGTCGCATTTCCTGATCGACACCTCTGCCAAGACCTATGGCTCGCTGCTGTCGCCCGACCGCGCTTTGGAGTATGGCGATTATCCAGCTACGGCGGGAAAATCGGACTCATTCCTTACGTACGCCACGGTGCGCAACAGCCAGGGTATACCAGAGACAGTCACTGCACGCCTATTCTCTCTTTAAGCTTAGAGGGGTTAAAAAGGCGCCAACAGGGGAATAAACGCGTTGTAATTGTGAGTACCGCCCGCCGAGCTGCCGCGTCATAGCGGCATCTGGCGGGCTCAGGTGCGTTAAAATGGGCTTGTTCTTAGCTAATTGAGACAGGGGGGCCGTGTTATGGCTTCAGATGCAAAAAAGATTCTGCTGGTCGAGGATGAGAAGGCAATCCGTGACGCCGTCGCTGCCTATCTCGAGCGCGAAGGCTACTGGGTTGTGGGCGTCGGCGACGGTCAGTCCGCGATCGAGGAGTTCGAGAAGCATCAGTTCGACCTGGTCGTGCTCGACCTTATGCTCCCCAAGATTCCCGGCGAGCGCGTTTGCCGCACCATTCGCGATACCTCGGATGTCCCCATCATCATGCTGACGGCTAAGGGCGAGATCGAGGACCGTATTATCGGTCTTGAGCTCGGCGCCGATGACTATCTGATTAAGCCGTTCTCGCCGCGCGAGCTCGTCGCCCGCGTTCGTGCTCTGTTCCGCCGTGCCCATCAGGCCGACGAGCCCGCCGTCGAGGTACTCGACTTCGGCGATCTGGTCATCGATATCTCGGGCCACAAGATCTTGGTCGAGGGCAAGGAAGTCGATCTGACGGCTTCCGAGTTCAAGCTGCTCACCACGCTTGCCCGCCATCCCGGCCGTGTGTATAACCGCATGGAGCTGGTCGAGAAAGTGCTCGGGTATGACTTTGAGGGCTATGAGCGCACCATCGATAGCCACGTGAAGAATCTTCGCGCCAAGCTGGGCGATGATCCCAAGAAGCCCAAGTGGCTCTACACCGTCCATGGTGTCGGCTATCGCTTCGAGGCTCCGGCCAAGACCGATAAGTCGGACGAGAAATAGGGAAATCACATATGACACCTGCGCGCTTTGAAATCGGACAAAAGCACAAGCAGGAGAGCGAGGCGGGTTCCAAGGCTAGTTGGAACACGCCTCGTTCCGATTCACGGCCAACGATGAGCTATCCCTCGCGCATGGCACTTGCTTTTGCTCTGACATCGCTCATGACAGTATTGGTGCTGGTGGGCGTTGTCTCTGTTGTGTGGGGCACGGTCTTTTCGGATTACACACGCTCCAATATCGTCGAAATCGCAAATTCCGCTGCCGAGAAGTTGGCAACCTCATATGAGGAAAACGGCTCTTGGACCGCGGGAGAACTGCGCACGGTCGCAACTTCGAGTTTGGTTTCCGACGATCTGGGTATGCAGGTCGTCAATAAAAAGGGCGTGATCGTTTATGACGATTCCTGGCCCTCGGCAAGCGCCACCGCCGATGTACGCGAAAACCAGGCTACGACCGACGACACGAGCGGCAAGAGGGCATCGCATAGCCCGGTCTCGTCTGCTCCAACCGACTCCGATAGCGTTGCTAACGTCGAGATTGTAACGTCTTCCGGCGAGCATGTCGGACAGGTAAAGCTGTGGGCCATCGGCTCCGACGCTCTGCTCACCAAGGCGGACTCTGCGTTTAGGGAGAAGACCTTTAACGCCATGGCCCTCGCCGCGGTTGTTGCAATCTGCATTTCGGTCGTTATCGGATCGCTCGTGTCGCGCATGCTCACCAAACCGATTCATCGCATCACCAGTACCGCAAAGCAAATCCGTGACGGCGACCTGTCGGCTCGCACGGGGCTGCGCGGTGATGACGAGATCGATCAGCTGGGTGAGACCTTCGATGAGATGGCCACTTCTCTCGAGAAGGATATGAAACACGAGAAGCGCCTGACCTCAGACGTTGCACACGAGCTTCGCACGCCGCTTATGGCCATGCTCGCAACGGTCGAGGCCATGCAGGATGGCGTGTATCCCACCGACGATGAGCATTTGGAGACCGTTGCTTCCGAGACGCGTCGCCTGGCTCGTCTGGTGCAGCAGATGCTCGACCTATCGCGTATGGAAAACAGCACGGCTCCGCTCAATCTAGAACCGGTGGACATGGTTCCGTTCGTGCGATCGATTGTGAACGGCCAGGAGCGTCTGTTTGCCGACCGTGACCTTCGTCTTCGCTTTGCAGATGAAACCCAAGGGCACGACGATGTCGTCGAGGCCGATCCCGACATGATCACGCAATGTGTTATCAACCTCATGAGCAACGCCATGCGCTACACCCCCGAGGGCGGTTGGGTCGTGGTGTCGGTGCTCAGTGACCGCAAGCACGTCAGCATTGCCGTTTCTGATACCGGCATCGGTATTGCCAAGGACGATCTGTCGCGCATCTTCGGGCGGTTTTGGCGCGCCGATGCCAGCCGCGCCCGCGAAGCTGGCGGCCTGGGCGTCGGCCTCGCCGTGACCAAGCAGATCGTCGAGCGTCACCATGGCTACATATCCGTGGAGTCGGAGCTTGGAAAGGGTACGACTTTTACAATTCATCTGCCCCGCGAGCACACGGCGGACGCGGCATCTACTACAATGGAGCACTAGCTTTTCGCTATTCGGTGAAGGAGGGGCCGCGTCCCTGCCGCTCCGAGTTTGCGAAAACATGCGGGAAAGAACCCGCATTTCTGTCGTATTTAGGTAAGGAGTGACTCACGTGACAACGATGGAGCGTCGTCCGGATTCCCGTGGCAAGGTTCGTGATATTTACGATGCCGGTGAAAACCTGCTGATGGTCGCCACCGACCGCATTTCTGCGTTCGACTTCATTCTTCCCGACGAGATTCCGTTTAAGGGAGAGGTGCTCAATCGCATCTCGGCATTCTGGTTCGATAAGTTTGCCGACATCGTCCCCAACCATCTCGTTTCCATCGACCCGGCGGATTTCCCCGAGGAGTTTGCTGAGTATCGTGACTACCTCGCTGGCCGCGCCATGCTGGTTAAGAAGGCCCAGACGATTCCTATCGAGTGTATCGTCCGCGGCTATCTGACCGGTTCGGGCAAGAAGACCTACGACGAGAACGGCACCGTCTGCGGCATCCAGCTGCCTGAGGGCCTGACCGAGGCTTCC
Organism: uncultured Collinsella sp.; assembly: GCA_900549195.1. Lineage (GTDB taxonomy): Bacteria > Actinomycetota > Coriobacteriia > Coriobacteriales > Coriobacteriaceae > Collinsella. Next base: position 3,225 of record URNK01000001.1, on the reverse strand, counting down.
AAGCTTCCCGAGCCGTTGTTCACGCCGTCCACGAAGGCCGAGATCGGTGACCACGACGAGAACATCTCGTTCGAGCGTTGCTGCGAGATCGTGGGCGAGGACATCGCCACGCAGATTCGTGACCTTTCCCTCAAGATCTACAAGGCCGCTGCCGAGTACGCCGCGACCCGTGGCATCATCATTGCCGACACCAAGTTCGAGTTTGGTGTCATCGATGGCAAGGTCACGCTGATCGACGAGTGCCTCACGCCCGACTCCAGCCGTTTCTGGCCTGCTGCCAGCTACGAGGAGGGCAAGATCCAGCCTAGCTACGACAAGCAATTCGTCCGCAATTGGCTCAAGGCCAACTGGGATATGACGGGGGAGACCCCGCACCTGCCCGCCGAGGTCATCGATGGCACGTCCGAGCGCTATCGCGAGGCCTTCCAGATCATCACGGGCTCCCAGTTCACAAGCATGAAGGAGAACGCATAAGTGAGTACCCGTAGCGCCACGAACAAGCGCACGCAATCCCACGAAGTTACCGGGGTTGCGCGCAAGTCTGCCGCATCTGCTAAGCCCGCCCGCCAAGCAGCGAGCTCCGTTCGCGTCGTGCCGGCTTCGTCTAAGGCACGCCGCAAAGAGCTCGAGAAGGGCGAGAACCTCGAGGGCCTCTCTAAAGAGGAGAAGCGCGCCCGCAAGGCTAAGCAGCGTGCCAAGGAGGACCGCATCTATACGGTGTCGAATATCCTCCTCAAGCAGGACGAGGACTACACCAAGCGCCGTCGCATCTGGTGGATTGTGCTCGCCATTGGCATGGTGCTCGTCGTGGCAATTTGGGCCTCGCTGTACTTCGCTCCCGCTGGCATGGTGTCCAGCCCTGTCCAGATGGTCGGCATTGTTTTGTCCTATGTCATCATTTTGGGCGACTTTATCTATGACTTCGCTCGTATTCGTCCCTTGCGCAACATGTACCGCGCGCAGGCCGAGGGCATGTCCGAGAACAAGCTCAACGCTCTTATTGAGCGCGCGGCTGCCGAGGAGGACAAGAAGGACTCCAAGAAGAAGTAGCGTTTGTATACATACTTATCGCTAAGATATAAGGCGCGTCGTTTTTGCGGCGCGCCTTTTTACTGTTCTATAGATAGATGGAGTGGCACATGATTCGAGCTGCCCTGACGGTCGAAGAGGCCCTGGAGGGTATGAAGTCCCTGGAGCCCAAGATTAAAAACTATGCGCGCCTGGTTGTCCGCAAGGGCGTAAACGTTAAGCCCGGCCAGGAAGTCGTCGTTCAGTCTCCGGTTGAGTGCGCGCCGTTTGCGCGCGTGGTGGTCGCGGAGGCCTATGCTGCCGGCGCCGGCCACGTGACGGTCATCTGGGCCGATGATGCCGTGACGAGGCTCACGTACGAGCATGTCGAGAAAAGCTATTTTGAGCAGACGCCCGAGTGGAAGCGCCTGCAGCTGGATTCCCTGGCCCAGGACGGTGCCTGCTTTATCTTTATCGAGGGTGCGGACCCCGCCGCCCTTAAGGGCATCGATCCCGCTAAGCCCGCTGCAGCTTCTAAGGCAAAGAACACGCAGTGCAAAGTTTTCCGCCGTGGACTGGATTACAACATCAATCCGTGGTGCATCGCCGGCGCTCCGGTCGTGGCTTGGGCGCGCGAGGTGTTCCCGGGAGACGCCGATGAGGTTGCAATCTATAAGCTGTGGAATGCGATTCTGCACACCGCTCGCGCCGATGGCCAGGACCCAGAGAGCGACTGGGAGCTCCATGACGCCGCATTCGAAAAGAACCTGCGTTTCCTGAACGACAATCGTTTCGACTGCCTGCATTACACCGCGGCAAATGGAACCGATCTGACGATTGGCATGACGAAGGGTCACGAGTGGGCCGGCGGCAAGGGCAAGACGCCCGATGGGCACCCCTTCTTCCCCAACATTCCCACCGAGGAAGTCTTCACTTCGCCCGATCGCATGCGCGCCGACGGTATCGTGTACTCGGCCATGCCGCTCATCCACCACGGCAATAAAGTCGACGATTTTTGGATTAAGTTCGAGGGCGGCCGCGTGGTGGACTACGACGCCCGCGTGGGCAAGGCAACGCTCGCAAGTATCATCGATACTGACGAGGGCGCTGCTCACCTGGGAGAGGTCGCGCTCATCTCCAAGAACACGCCGATCCGCGAAAGTGGTGTTCTGTTCTACGATACGCTCTATGACGAGAACGCTAGCTGCCATCTCGCGCTAGGTGTCGGTTTCCCCGAATGCATCGAGGGTGGGTACGACATGTCCAAGGAGGAGCTCCTGGAGCATGGTGTTAACGTCTCGAGCACGCACGTCGATTTTATGATCGGCACGGACGACATCGATATTACGGGCATTACGCCTGATGGACGTGAAGTTGTGATTTTCCAGAACGGCCAATGGAGTTGGGAATAGTCCCAGACCGTGGTACAATGCCACCCGCGGGCCGTTAGCTCAGCTGGCAGAGCAGGGGACTTTTAATCCCAAGGTCCAGGGTTCGAACCCCTGACGGCCCACCCAAAGATTGTTGAGACGGTCAACTTCGGTTGGCCGTCTATTTTGTTGCCGGTGCACGGGTTCGAACCCGTATCTATCTATATATAAGAACGCTTGGCGAACAAAACCCGCCTTTTACCGATAGGAAACAAATAGCTGATGCCTTTGGAGTAAAGTAGCGCTCCAGAGATGACCGATGTCTCAATACTCATAAAACAGCTGGTCATCGCCAATATCAGAAGCCAATGCTTCAGTTTTAACCTCAGTGACGCGACTGAGGGATCTATTTATTTGTGAACAAAATATGGAGTGCGCGATTCCCGCCCCCGGGGCCCCTCCGGTCTGGCAATATATCTCCTTGCCGCGCGGCCCGGTCGGACCGGATGAGCCGCAAAGCGTGCACCTTGAGAACCGGATACTGCGAGGATGGACACACAAGCTGTGTCGCATCCGGGCAGACATCGAACCATTTGAAATGGTCTAACTTGGATTTGTTTTTCGCAAGGCCGCCGAGAGGCGGCCCCGAGAAATTCCTTTTCCTATACTAGAACCATATGAATCGAACGGAACCGATCAGCGAATGACTGAGAGGACCGGACGGGCTCGAAGCCCATACATTTTGGACGGAGAGTTCGATCCTGGCTCAGGATGAACGCTGGCGGCGCGCCTAACACATGCAACTGTCTCTTATACACATCTGACGCTGCCGACGACTCCTTACGTG